>JBCCWF010000026.1:0-26109 GCA_039194035.1 Cyanobacteria bacterium P01_E01_bin.6
AGGATTTGGAAGGATACGTTTAATTATGGCTAGTTACTTATCACTATGCAGAAACGAATAAAGCACCGATGGGATTGAGTTTCGACATGCTACGCAGTTGCAATTCAGACCACGCTGAATGTACTCACAAAACACGATAGATCGGTAAATCCTGCATTCGTTAGATTATAAACTTCCAGTTTTCATATGCTATCCAGCCTAGAACATTACAAGCGGCCTCTTATTTTTCGGGTGATTTATCACCCCATGCTCTATGCATCTTTGCTGCTACATGGGCTCATTATTGCCATTCCTGGAACGCCAGAGCCTGAAATTCCTCCGGAGCTTGAGATGGAAGAACAGGATGTGCAGATCACCATGCTTGAGCCGATTATTGAGCCAGAACCAGAAATCGTATTGGAAGAGCCAGAGCCGATTCCGGAGCCTCCATCACCCGTAATTCAGCCAGCAACGCCGCCCCCTGTGGTGCAGCAAGAACAGGCCCCGCAACCAGACCCAGACCCTGTGGATGAAACTCCAACCTATGATCCATCGGGCGATCGCCAGGCCGTGGTAAGCAACCTCACAAACGTGCAAGGATACACTGACGCAACAGCCGATCGAATTAGGCGAACGTTCCTTCCACGCTCGGCACGGGATGCATTTTTTCAGAATGACAATCTGATAGAGGGGATCTACGCGTTCATGATGCTCAATAACGTGAAACTAGAGGGTGGCAGTGGAAATGATGTGACATCATTTGATCCATCGGTTCATATTGCTGTTCAACCTGGGATGACAATTAGTCAGCTTATTGGACAGGATTATGGAGGGGGGCGACTTTACGAGATTAAGACCTCTGAGGGAGAACCTGTTTTTTATGCCAATGCTGTTCCTTCTAGTTCTGGAGGCACATCAACAATTTTGTTTTTCTGGGAATATAATCCCAGTGTCCCCCCTACCGATGATCCGAATAATTAACCCTCAACTCTATGTCAATGCTTTACCCTGCCATTGAACCCTATGGCACAGGAATGCTCTCAGTATCGGCCCTGCACACTATTTATTATGAGCAGGTTGGCAACCCTAACGGAACGCCAGTCGTATTTCTCCATGGCGGCCCTGGGGGCGGCGTTGACCCAATTTACCGACGTTACTTTAATCCTGAAAAATGGCGGGTTGTCTTGTTTGATCAGCGTGGGTGTGGAAAAAGTACTCCCCATGCTGAGTTGAAAGAGAATACGACCTGGGATTTAGTTGCCGATATTGAAGTGTTGCGATCGCATCTCAACATCGATACATGGGCTGTATTTGGGGGGAGTTGGGGAAGCACCCTTGCCCTTGCATACAGCCAAACACATCCTGAGTCAGTTTCTGCTCTGTTTTTGCGGGGTATCTTTATGCTGCGGCAGTCAGAGTTGCGTTGGTTTTACCAAGAGGGAGCTAGCAATATCTATCCTGATGCCTGGGAGTCATACCTTCGACCCATTCCAGAAGAAGAGCGTCATGATCTGATTGGAGCTTATTATAAGCGCTTAACCAGCACTGATGAGTCCATTCGACTAGACGCGGCACGAGCTTGGGCTGTGTGGGAAGCAAGCACAAGCAAATTGTTACCTGATTCAGAACTGCAAACCAAATTTGGGCAGGATCAATTTGCTGCGGCCTTTGCCCGAATTGAGTGTCACTATTTTGTAAACAGGGGCTTTCTAGCGTCTGAGGATCAGCTATTCAACAACGTCGATCGTATTCGACATATTCCTGCAGTCATTGTTCAGGGGCGATACGATATTGTCTGCCCTATGGCCACAGCATGGCAGCTTCATCAGGCTTGGCCTGAGGCAGAGTTTATTGTGATTCCCGATGCTGGACATTCGGTGACAGAACCCGGCATTCAACAGGCATTGATTGAAGCAACTGATCGGCTTCTGTAGAACGCTAAGTACTGGTCATCCTAAGCATTGTGTGCGTAACCTAGTAAGTACCTGGACGTCATTAAAACCAAAACCCCAAATCCTGTGCCGCCCGCTGCGCGGGCGGCACAGGATTTGGAAGGTTATGTTTACTTATGAATAGCTACTGAGAACATTGCGATAAAAGTCTAAGGAGATGCAAAAAGCCCTAGCCGCGGTAAAAACGGCTAGGGCTTTTGATTGCTTGTCTATGGGATTGCTTGTCCATGAGTATTAAAAACTCAACCAATCTACATGACGTCATTACGAGTAGTCGCTGCTTTGGACTTTGCCTTTGCTTTTGCGGCACTCTTTTTCAACGCTTGAAGACGAGACTCATAGCGCTTACGGTCTTTTTTCTTCGGAGATTGCTCAATCAAAAATTTGAGAACACTACCTAGACTCTTGTAGGCATTTGGCAAACTGTACCCAAATCGAGTTGCCAAGGCGATCGCCTTTTGGTCAGCATCCATCGCTTCAACGAGGGTTTTTTCTGGGTTATTGCGACGATAAAGCCGCCAACCCGATATCCCGCAGAGCGTTAGAGCCAACAACAAGAGCACGCCATCTTGTACCCATAACTCACCAACAGCCCCACCTAGTCCAATGGCAAGTGCTGCCATTTCCCAACCATCGCGAGGAATGGTGTCGTTCTGCACTCTAGCAACTTCATGCCAAAACAGAAGGTTACGTTGGTCAAGGGCTAGCTGCTCCCATCTCACCAAATCAAGCTGAATCTCAACTTGATCACGGCTTAATTCTTCGCACGTAATGAGTGGGGGATTGACTGCAGTCGTTCCTTCAACGGTTACCCAGCTTTTTAGCTCAGGCGGAAGAAGGTTCTTAAGTCGTCTTAACTCACTCAAGTCAGCTCGTGCTGTCGAGGTTGCAAATGAGGTCATGAATCTCAGTCCTAACCGTAAAACTAATCATTGTGCGATCGCTCATCCTGTCTCACAGGAAACATAACCGCCTCACTGTTCTATCTGAAAAATCGAGAACTAATGTCCTCTACTCAAACTACGCCTACAGGCATCTACCTGCTTATCCACAAAGAACTTTTATAAACAATACTACCGAACCACACACATGAGTGTAAGAATTCACACCGTAAGCTTGATTACTGCTTGGAGTCGTGCAGTAAGCTCGTACTACCCATCATCCTACTTTTCATTATAACGGTTAGGTTGAAGCACCTATTCCTTTAAGGATAGACCGACTCCTGACTCACCTAAATAGGGTGATGTCTTGGCTTTCTGTTCATCGCTTTTTTTGCTGAATGCTTCAGTCGCATACTTACCAAAAATCGACTCAATGAAGATAGTCCACATCGCTAACCTCCAAACAGTAATCAGCAACCGAGCCTATGGGTGAAACGAACTACATTCCAGGAATGTTAAGGCCGCTCGTCAGTTCTTCCATGCGCTCTTTCATAACCGCTGTGGAACGGGTGTAGGCATCTTTCATCGCTGCACCAACCAAATCGGAGAGAACCTCTGCACCCTCTCCTAAAACATCGGGCGAGATTTCAACACGCTTTGGCTCCTGATTGCCACTCATCACGACTTTAACTAGGCCGCCACCTGCCTGACCTTCAACTTCCAGCTGCTCAAGCTCCTCTTGAAGCTGCTTCGCACCTTCTTGAACCTGCTGAGCCTTCTTAAAGGCTTCAGTCAGTTCTTTCATTTTACCTAGGCCTAGACCAAACCCTTTTCCTTTGGACATCGATGGTTATCCTCAATGACTATTTACAAAAAACTGTTTAAAGTGATGCTGAACACGCCACTTCCCACCAAACATTAACACCCCTCATCAGAGAAGCCCTGGAAGAACAGATATCTCTTAGAATTCTCCAATAAATTTGACCTCAGGCCTCAGCAAAAGAGTCCATTGGTCTTTGACCTGCTCTTGAACGTGCTGAATCAAGCAAAAAATGTCAGAGGCTGTTGCATGACCAAGATTCAAAATGAAGTTAGCGTGTTGCTGAGCAACTTGGGCATCTCCAATTTGATACCCTTTCAGACCTGTTTGCTCAATCAACCATCCTGCTTTCTGCGACTCTGGGTTGCGGAAAACACTTCCACAGCTAGGCAAGTGATACGGCTGAGTTTGATGGCGCTGTTTCATGTGTTCGCGCGTATCTTCAATGACCTTCTGAGGGGATTGTCCTGGCTTCAATTGAAAGGAGGCTTGAGTGACTAATAAGTCGCTGTTCTGAATCAATGAGGTGCGATAGTCAAACGCTAAATCATGGGGTTGGAAAATTTGGCGTCGTCCCCCTACGTCTAGCGTGTGAGCATTGATTAGTATGTCTGCTGCACACCAGGCATGAGCACCAGCATTCATGACAACAGCCCCTCCGACAGTGCCTGGAATGCCGACAGCCCATTCCAACCCACTCAACCCAAGATCAGCCGCTCTCCAAGCCAACCGCGCAAGAGATTCTCCTGCACTTGCTGTTACCTGTCCAGTCTCGGCTTCAAATTGAACCTGCTTCATTCCTCTCATGCAGATCACGAGCCCTTCTAGTCCGCGATCACTGATGAGCAGATTGGAACCTGCTCCAATTAACGTGACAGGAACTGACTGCTGATCAGCCCACGACAAAGCAGCCTGCAATTCATCTAAGGTTCGGGGAGCAATAAAGAATTCGGCGGCTCCGCCCACTCGAAATGATGTTAATTTTGCAAGCGATACATGCTGCTGAATGGAGTAAGGGGTGTTTTTAATCAAGATAGGTTGAGTATCTCTTCTTGAAAAATCGGTAAAAGGACTTAACGGAGTCCGATCCTGATTTGAAGGAACTGAGCAATCTTCATGGGAGATACCTAACGAGTTGGGCGTGACAGTAGACACTTGAGATTCTCCTTCAAACGGAGCCGAGCAGGATGGTGCAGGCATCATGGTAGTCAAGTCTTGAGAATGTGACAGGGCAACCACAAAGAACAAAACTTAGTCAGCCTCATCTGCTAATACAAGCCCAGAAGTCCCGTGATCGAGAACGATTGACGAGAATAACAGAGCCAGTTAACAAGGATTAAGGTGAGCTAAAAGAGTCAACAGGTTGCCAATGGTGTGTGGGAGGAGCGAATCTCAAGGTTCAGGAACTCTACATCAATATGTGTTAAGAACCATATACAGATGATTGAAGCACTTGATCTTGTTTTTGGCGATAGAAATCGAGTAAATCCGGAATAACTTTATTAAGATTCCCTGCGCCTAAGAATAAAACAAGGTCACCAGATTTTAGAGCATCTTTTAGGAAGATTTCTACATCAGTTAGCGTTGGACGATAAATCACATGGGGATGATGCTGAGCGATCGCCTCTGCAACGACTCGACCACTCATGCCATACGTTTTTTGTTCACCAGCGCTATAAATGTCAGAAATGACAATGAGGTCGGCTTCATTGAAGGATTGTGCAAAGTCTTCTAGAAATGTGGCCGTTCGACTATATCGATGAGGCTGGAAAACCGCTACGATGCGCTTGCGATCGCCCGACTGAACAACAGATGCTTGAGTGCGTGCAGCGGTGAGTGTTGCTTTCAGCTCACTAGGATGATGAGCATAATCATCTAAGAAGGTAATATCTGAATAGCATCCTCGCTTTTCAAACCGACGATGGGCTCCATCAAACGTAGCCAAAATAGATGCGATTTTTTGGAAAGGAATACCGACGTACCGACCAACCGCAACAGCTGCAAGCGCATTGCTCAGGTTATGTCGACCTAACAGGCGCAATTTGAGTGTTCCTAAGGGTTGTCCATGTTCACAGACCATGGCACACGTCTGATCAGCGTGAAAGCGTAAGTCAGTTACCGTATAGTCAGCCTGGGTTGATTCGTCCAGACCATAAGAAATATCTATTTCAAATTGATTGCGCAGCGTTGGGCAATCAACACAACCAATGAATACATCACTCTGGCTCCGAAACCTCTGGAATATCGTGATGACTTCATCTAAAGATTCATAGTGATCAGGATGGTCTAGCTCAATATTTGTCACGATGCCGATGTGGGGCGCAAATTTCACGAGAGACCCATCAGATTCATCAGCCTCGGCCACAAGATAGGTTCCATGACCAAGCCGTGCATTGCCATTCCATGCATCCACTTCCCCTCCAACGACAATTGTTGGGTCCATGCCTGCTTCAAGAAGTAAATACGCAATGAGGCTACTCGTTGTCGTTTTCCCATGAGTTCCCCCTACGGCAATACTTGTATAGCCTTGCAGCAGAGCAGCCAATACATCAGACCGATGAAAAACTGGGCAGCCCAGATCAAGAGCAGCACGGTATTCAACATTAGAGGGATCAATCGCAGTGGAGCAGACAACTTGAGGGAGGAACGATGCGCTCTGCTTCGAGGATGGCTGGTCAGTAGCAAATGTTGAAAGATTACTGGCATCTTGCTGCATGAATACTCGAACCCCCCGATCACTCAGTCGTTGGGTAATGTGGTTCAGCTTGACGTCAGAACCGGAAACCGGAACATTCTTTTCTGCCAGGATATGGGCGATCGCCGACATGCCAATGCCACCGATTCCAATGAAGTGAAACGGTCTGCCACTAAAATCTACTACTGCGTTACCCATCGTTTTCCTCACACACCACACCGTGCAGCGACCAGCATCTAAAGTCTTGGCCAAGGATGCCTATATTTACAACACGACTCCAGATCCCATAACAATATGGGCAATCGCTCAATACGCGGCCATCATATCAAGAATTGTTTTTGGAGCGTTATTATTCTATCCGCACATAATTTAAGATTGAACCTTGATATTCATTACCCAGCCTGTGCTTGACGTAAATGGCCAAAGCCAATGGAACGAGATCACTAGAAAGGGCTGAAGCTTAAAAATCAGAGTAATGTACGCTCCAAGATAAGGCGATTGACAAATGGAGTACATGATGGAGCTGACGTTTAATTTGTAAATCGGCTTTTTGGCTTTTAGATGAAAGTAATTGCCTCCCACCGCTCCAATATTATGATGCTTGAGGTAAAAAGCATCATTTGCAACACTCTTAAAATAATGCACAATCCTCACTATCGATATGATTTAGGATCCCTAGTAGGAGTTTTTCATTGGCTAAAATCATAAGAATTATTCCTCCTTCATAAATCCCAGTGAGTACTTAGAAGCAAGTGCATAGCCCGACACCGTCCGGTGGTATGATCTGACTCAATACTGGAGGCTATTACTTGTAAGTTTTAAGTTTATAGAGGGATAAGACGCAGTGATTAGAGTAGCGATCAATGGTTTTGGGCGTATCGGGCGGAACTTTATGCGGTGTTGGCTCACCCGCACTGATAGTCAACTTGATGTTGTTGCAATAAATGATACTTCCGACCCAAGGACAAATGCTCATTTGCTGAAGTATGATTCCATGTTGGGAAAGCTGAGCGCAGATATTACAGCTGACGATAGCTCCATCACCGTAAACGGCAAGACCGTTAAATGTGTGTCGGATCGCAATCCTTTGAATCTTCCTTGGAAAGCATGGGATATCGATTTGATCATTGAATCGACAGGTGTTTTTGTGACTGAGGAAGGCGCATCAAAGCACCTAGAAGCAGGTGCAAAGAAGGTTCTAATTACGGCTCCTGGTAAGGGCGGAAATATTGGAACCTTTGTGATGGGAGTCAACCATGCAAACTATGAACACAGCGCTCAAAATGTTGTGAGTAATGCGAGTTGTACAACCAACTGTTTGGCTCCCGTCGTCAAAGTTCTACATGAGAACTTTGGCATTATCAAAGGGACGATGACCACCACTCACAGCTACACAGGCGACCAGCGTTTGCTAGATGCAAGTCATCGCGACTTGCGCCGAGCTCGTGCTGCTGCTTTGAACATCGTGCCGACTACGACTGGAGCTGCAAAAGCAGTCGCATTAGTAATTCCAGAAATGAAGGGAAAGCTAAACGGAATTGCTTTACGGGTTCCAACACCAAACGTATCAGTCGTAGACTTAGTCGTTCAAGTTGAGAAAAGTACGATTGCTGAACAAGTAAATGAAGCATTCAAAGCAGCTGCTGAAGGCTCTATGAAGGGATTTCTTGGCTACAGTGATTTGCCTCTTGTTTCTTGTGATTACAGAGGTCATGATTGTTCTTCAATTGTTGACTCTAGTCTCACGTTAGTCATGGAAGGTGACATGGTTAAAGTTGTTGCTTGGTATGACAATGAGTGGGGCTACAGCCAACGTGTTGTTGACTTGGCAGAGCTTGTTGCTCAAAAGTGGGCAGCATAAGTCAGTTCAATTAAATTAGCCTAGAAAGGGGATGAGGTGTATTTTTGATAGAAATACCTCACCCCTCTTTTTTTGTTCGCTCCTCAATGCATCACGTCTCAATGCAGCAATATAGCGCTCCGCGCTTAAGTTGAACCAATATTTTTGTGGAAAGCCTCGCTCCGCGCGACTTTCCACAAAAATATATGTCCTAACCTATGTGCGGACTGCTATACATCACTGGCCTAGCATCCAGTATCTCCCTGGAAAAGATTGTGAGTTTTGGCCTATCACTGCCATCAATCAGTAGGTGTAAGCGGTGCATGTGCCCTGACATCCCTGGGTAGCCGTATTCAGGCGTTTCCCATAGCCGTTTGCTTACTCAACGGAGCTATGATTCAGCCATCGCTCTAGCTTGGAACGGCTAATCAATTCAAAGTGTGTTGCCATATTGCTTTATCAACACGGCTCATTCAGTGTGCATATACGATTCCGCAATTGCTTATGGACGGTTGCTTTGAGCGGATACTCTGTGGGTTCCTAAGCGCGTAACAGCACTTGTCGGGTTTCTTGATCAATGATGCCTGTGGGTTGGAGGTTGTTGTTGTTCTGAAATTCTTTGACGGCAGCGGCAGATGCAGGGCCAAAGAACCCATCAGCTTTTACTGAAATTCCTGCCCGGAGCATGGCACCTTGCAACAGCTTTACGTCATCTCCCCGCATTAGCGGCGAGTCAACTTGAATAACACGCCATTCTTTAAGTGTCCGTTTTGCCGGATTTCCAATGGCACGCCGAGATGTGAATGCACATACGGTTTCGAGCTTGAATCCCCATCCTTGTGGCATGTTGTCGTCTCCATCGTGTTGCCCTAGATCCGCATAAATCCGCGGAGGCACAAACCGTGTGCGATCGCCCGCTCCAACCAACATGCCATCTGCTTTCTCCATCAACTGATCAACGACAGCATCAAATTCTTCATAGGTTTCAAAATCCTGGCTCACCTGCTGAATCACAAGCTCAGTAAATTGACGCATGACCTGAATACGAGGATCCGTGGAGGCAGCTTCTTCTAAGCCAAGCTGCTGAATTAAGATCACTTCCAAATAACGGAGCATCCGTGCTTGGGCTTGAGCAATTTTCTGTCGTTCGGACTCGTTTGTGGCTTTGTGACGCGGCAGAATCGTGCGGAAGGCTCTGCGCAAAATCTGAGAGATTAGAAACGGAGGAAACGGCAGACTACCTTCCGATGGATAGTAGGCATGAGCCTCAAGCAGTTTATTGAGCGGAAGCAAATCAGCAGGCACCACCGGCATTCCAATGTTAAATGCGTCAAATTGGGGGTTACTGGGTGTCCGATTTAGGAGGTTTTCAATGTCTTCATTGTCACTTTTCTTCGTCACAATCGTTGGCTGGCGATTGTTGTGCTCGGCCTGAATCGCGAGAATTTGATCAGCTTTTACCTCATCTCCTTCCAACAGTTCCATCAGCGTTGGTTTATTAAACGGAAACAAAACGGTGTTGAGTGTAACGTACATATATTCAGCACAATACGTCATGTTGACCGTGTCGTTTAGAAACGTGATTGCATTGCGATCGCCCAGACAAGCTAACAGACCATTACGCAAAAAAGTTCGGAGTGTTGATGCATCAATCACACGGGTTGGATCACCCCCGTTGTAGTCATTTGGAAACTTCACGAACGGATTGAGCAACCCCATCCAGCAAATGATGCTGTCGGTGTAGCCTCTTGCTTGTTCACGGGTAACAAAATCAGGAAAAACTAACCGTTGAGCTACGGCAACAAATCCGTCATCACCATATAGCCCCTCATGGTAGCTTCCAGGCTCATTATGGGCTCCAAAGGACGGTATTAGTTCGCCTTCTGCACTCAGGCGAGAAGCCGGTACAATCGCTCCGGCATGATGGGCTTCATTCTTTGCAAAGGCTTCTTGAAATAAGTCTTTGCTCATGGGCTGGCGGGTGTCCAGAGGGATGCCATACCTCTCTTTATTCCATTGAAATGTGACAATGAGTAAGCCATCGCGTTCCAGCAATTGGGCTACATCGGCATGGGCAGATACCGTGTTGCCCTCAGCATCGACAACTGTTTCTTGGTCTGCAATGCCGACAAATCCAGGAACTTGGAGAGTTTCTGCTGCAATCGTTGTGGTGTCGTCAAGGATGACCTGCTTCACAAATAGCTGATTGATGTCATCGACGGGTTTGCCGACCCACTTAAGCTCTGCAGCATCACCTAAGAGGGCGTTGAACCGCTCTAAATCGATGAAGTCTGGCGAATACAGTTCAATTTTCTTGTCTGATGTCCATGTGGCCGCAGATGGAATGGTGGTGTAGGAGATCGTGTTCAATGGTTTGCCTTTGGATACTGTCTGGGAACCTTGTTGTGATTGGCGTCTCATCATATATGTTCCAGTGCCAAGCAGTGCAGCCGTTGCTAATAACGCGAGTCCACTAACCATGAGTCGCCCCTACATTCAATGGTGCTGAAGTTGTCAGGATATACAGGTACTAATCTGGCTGTGGTTTCTCAAAACCACATCACACTCAAGGGTACTGTTTGGCGTGTTCATCTTAGGTGAACACGCTATCTTTTTTAACTCTCCGTTCGGCCTATAGCGTTTCAGCGGACGAATCCTTAACCAAGGATGATTGGGTGGACGAACACTCAGCAAGAGATTTAGAAAGGCGATCGCCACTCACGTCATACCCCAAAAGCAGTGAGGGTTCCGATAAGATGATATCCATGACTGATGGCTCATTAGCAATTCAGCGAAGCCCGCATCTACTTTTTTGAGAGGGAGTATCTCAGATGGCTCAAGCACTCTTTCATCTTGCGTTTCCAGTGACAGATATCGCTCAAACGAAGGCCTATTATGCCGATGGATTGGGATGTGAGGTTGGTCGAGAAAATGAAAAATCTGTGATTCTCAATCTTTATGGCCATCAACTCGTGGCTCACCTCACACCACCACCCCTGGCACCTCAAACGGGGATTTATCCTCGCCACTTTGGACTTGTTTTTACAGACAAGCAAGATTGGAATAGCTTACATGATCGAGCACAGGCTCATCAGTTATCGTTTTATGTGCCACCCAAGCGACGCTTCGAGGGTTCCGTCTTAGATCACGACACCTTCTTCCTTTCCGATCCGTTTCAGAATCTCATGGAGTTCAAATACTATCGTCACCCTGAAGCAATTTTTGGAGCGAAGGATGAGGGCATGATCGGCGACGCATAGAAAATAAGGATTTTTGCACTGAAATTTTGCACTGAAATTTGGATGAATTTTCAACCGTTCGCTTGTGCCTTGCGGAATTGACAAACCAATTGAATTCGATGGGGTCTTCGCCTATCCATCGTTAATTTTTAATCAATTTTCGTGATAAATGTCACATGCTTAAAGCGATCGCATCAATGGCCACCATCTAATTTGTCACGTTGCTTCCATGAGTTCATCACGCTCAACGTATCAGAAACTCACAGTTTCAGCTTCTGTTGGGTCACGGACGATCGCATCGTTAAAAACGATACTAATAAGTACCTGGACGTAATTAAAACAAAACCCCAAATCCTGTGCCGCCCGCGCAGCGGGCGGCACAGGATTTGGGAAAATACGTTTAATTATGGCTAGCTACTTACTATCGAACAACAACAACTGACCTTAAGAGACTAACTAGATGAATACTTCTGCTGCTCGCAACCTCACGTTGGCCCACGCTGCGATTAAACATGCACTGTATTTCCTCGAAATCAATGCTGATACTCAGGCGGCATCTTACTGTAGCTATGCGGCAGAACACCTCCAAAATTTTGCCATTGGATTGACAGATGTCGACAGCGAGCAGCGAGATGAGGACGTTGTTCTTCGAGCCATGTATGCCCTTGCTCACCACTAATCGCATTTTGGGAGAAAGATGTATTTGTCTCTGCATTAACATGGCATTGGCAAAACATGATTACCCACCACTGAACGGTAGCCTTTTCTCAAGAAAAAGGATCGTCTTCCTAGGCAATGATGTGGGTAATGGACGACTCTATCGTCACAATTGGAAATTTACGATTAGAAGCGTGAAAAGTCTAAGGTGGAGAGTCTGGAAAATGATGATGCTTGAGTTTTTCCTGAAGTTCTCGTTTAATTCGGTTGAGAATATATGTCTCATCAAGGGAACTCAAAATTTGATTGATGACTGCTTTGGGGCTGTCATCTCCCCAAGACGCCCCATTCGCAAGATAGGCTTTTGCGACTTGGCCCACTCCGTAGGTAGAAACTCCTGCAACGCCGGCCTGCGTTATGGCAACAGAAACATAGGGAGCGATCGCTAAGCCACCGGTTGCTGGAATGGATAACCCCAACATTCCCTTCAGAGAACTCAGGCCTAACGTTGCAACAAGCTCGCTGAGAGTAATGCCTCCTAGACTGAGGGCAATTCGTTGAAGAAGCTGCAATACACCATGTTGGGTCATGGAGATGCCATACAAACGCGATAGCGTGAGCACCATAAAACAGTCGATGACAGCACCGCTTAATAAATCTACTGCGGTCACTGGATTAAGGGCGATCGCCATTGCTTTGGTCAACACGCCATTCCAAATAATCTGGTTTGCACCTTCATCGCGGATCGTGAGCTTCCGATGAACAATTTGTTCATTGACATCATCGGCAAATAGCATCGTATTGAGTGCACTCATCGCCTTCCCTTCGTGGTGCAGCACGTTCAAAATTTTGAGCTTCAGCGATTCGACTCTAGGGTGGTCACGGCGGTGTTGGATGGTGACCGTTCCATCAGGCTGTCGGACAGCCTCAGTCGCCATCGGTGCTGCTGCTGTCATCACAATTTCATTTGGCGATAGCAACTCACGCACACGTTCGTTTCGAATGGCGTGATAAATCGCTGTTCGATCGGCTTCAGGATATTGATCCACCTTATTGAACACAAGCAGCATTGGCTTACTCAACCGCCGTAGTTCTGCCAGCGCTTTATATTCAATGTTGGTGATGTCTCCAGAGATGATGAATAGAATGAGATCAGCCTGTTTTGCGACCTGTCGCGCCAGACGTTCTCTGTCTTCTCCATTGATTTCATCTAACCCTGGCGTATCGATCAGTTCAACGGACGATTGCCCCGCCCCCTTGAGGGATACACGCAACAACTCCTGCTTCGTACCGAGGATTGATTCTTGCCGAACAGACCAGTTTGCGCGTTCAATAGACTGCGTTACGCCGTGCAATGGCCCAGTTTCAAAAATCGATTGTCCCAATAAGGCATTGAGAATCGAGGACTTGCCTCGGCCCACCATACCAAAAACCGCGATTTGAACGGTTGTTTGCTCAAGCCGATTGAGCATTCCTTTTAATTGATCGAGAGATGGTTCTAGTCCTTGCTGCTCTTCTGGGGTGAGGTCTAACGTGCTCAAGAAATTTCGTAAGGTGTGACAAGCTTGCTGATATCCGGAATCGGATTCAGCGTCTGAGAACATGGCGATCGCCTCATCCCACTCTTCGCTGTTTCCAGCACTGCCATTCTCTAAAGCCGCATCGTTCAGATTACATTCAAGCACAGCATCGTATCGCTCCTTGTCCTTTTCTTCTTCCTGCTTAGGAGAACGTAAAACAGATTCCAGAGACTGCTCATCTGTCAAAGGTAATGGGGTTTCAGATGGCTGATTTTGCAAGCGTACTCCTGAAGAAATGAGTGATTTTTCGCACTTAGGCCGATGTCTGAATTAATCCATTTGAATCTATCCTATCTAGGAAGTTATGCAATTGGGGTGGTGAGAGCGTCTCGTATCCGTGCGATAGCCTGATCTAGTGCGACCGCTCTGGATGCTTTGAAGAGGAGTCGATCGCCCGGCCTAATGAATGCGTGCAGGTACTGAATTAACGTGTCCTGATCATCAAAGCATTTGGATGAAATCCCTTTTGCTCCTTCTTCAAGGGCAAGACGTTCGGCAGGATCGGCCAAAATCAGGAGTTGATCAAGCTTTAACGTCGCGGCAATTTGTCCTACTCGAATGTGCAGATCAATAGAGCGATCGCCCAACTCTTTCATTGTCCCTAGTACAGCAATGTGCCGTTTTCCTGGAGTATTGGCTAAAAGCTGAAGTGCTGCAGTCATCGACTCGACTCCTGCATTGTAGGTTTCATCCAGAATCACAATATCGTTAGGCAGTACATGCCGCTGTGCGCGTCCCGACGGCAACTCGACGTTCAGTCCTTCGGATAGTTCTGTCCAGTCAAGCTCCAGAGCCTGGGCAACGGCGATCGCCGCTAGATAATTGAGTGCATTATGTCGCCCCGCCAGCGGCAATGGCAATCGCTTATCCTGCACAAGCAGCGTATTTTCATCCAATACATGTCCTTGGACATCACCGCTATCTAGTCCAAACGTGATTGTTTTGCCCGACCAGACACGCTGGGCTGTGTCCATGAGCAAGGCATTATCTGCATTCAAAATTGCAATTCCAGATGGAGAAAGGTGCCCCAATAACTCACATTTTGCGTGGGCGATCGCTTCCTCAGATCCCAAACGACCAATATGCGCCGTGCCTACATTCGTAATCACAGCAATGTCAGGCTGTGCCACGTCAGTCAATAGAGCAATTTCACCCTCTGCACGCATGCCCATCTCAATGACAGCGTAGTCATGGTCAACCTGTAACTCCAGCAAGGTTTTTGGAACACCAATCTCGTTATTGTAATTTGCACGTGTTTTCAACACATGCCCATGCTTCGACAGCAAGGCTGCAATCAGCTCTTTCGTAGTTGTTTTGCCGACTGACCCAGTGATGGCTACTACTTTGGGATCACACTGGTGACGCCACCAAGTGGCGATCGCCTGGTATGCCGTTAATGGATCAGGGACTGCTAAAAGTGGAGCGTGGATATCATCAACGGCTTGTAATTCTGCCATCTTTGCCTGAGAAACGATTGCGGCGATCGCACCCTGTTGTATTGCTTGAGCAACAAAGTTGTGCCCATCAAACGTATCTCCTGTTAATGCCAGAAAAACATGTCCAGCTTGAAGTTTCCGACTATCGGTCTCAATCGCGGTGACAGGTTGATGCCAGACAGATACCTCATCATTGATACTCATTGGAGTAGATAGGTGGCGATGCGTATTGTCAATGCCCAATACATCTGCTAATTGTTGCACTGTGATCAAAAGGGACATACGTTGAGCTTGAACTGAGTGACGAGGTATTAGTTTTGTACCTCATTGTCTGAGCTTGAGCAATAGACGCTGAAGTATATAAGACAAACGGAGGCAAAATCGATTTTCTTAGAGTGATTGTCTTAGAGTACTGAATGGGGGAGTCACCGTGTGGACATATCGTCTTCAGTCACACGGCTCTAGTTCTTGGATGTAAGTATTTCCCGAAACAGAAATGGTCAATACTACACAGCATCTTTAATAGCTCTTCATCAAAATTTTAATGAACAGTCGTGATAATTACCCGATCATCTCGTGCTTCGTAAGTAATAATAAATACATCGCGTGTGTTCATTTCATCTCTGATAGTAGGTTGTACTAGACCGTCAAGAGCTACCTATAACCGTCAAGAGCTAAGCAGAGATACCGTTGATGTGTTCCCTATCGTTTCTGTCTTGCCTGTGTTAAGTGATAGGTATCATCGTTTGTTACGATTGTCACCTAGTTATAACCCGCAATATGTAGTTAAGGGAGTTACACGGCATAAATCCCAGAATTGAGCAAATAGTAGGGATTATGCGGTGTTCGCAGACAGTCTGAACAACGATCTTGAGTCAAGTTTGGTTGATGCCACTGTGATCTAAATTGTTGGATCGCTTCAGCTCGTGTTTTATGCTCTGAAGTTGAGCTTGAGCGGTGAATGGTGGGTATCTAAATAACTTGTCGCGCAGATGATTCAAGACATACCTCAACTGTAATGCTATCTACAGGCTTAATAGGATTTCGCTGAAACGTGCAAGGGGATTTCTCAATCCCTCAAACAAGGAGATGCTGATATGGGAACCGTAGCATCGCGATACGGTAGACAAATATCGAGCCACGAGCAGATGATTTACGATCATTTTCTTGGGCTTATTGAATATGAACCGCCGGGAGAAATGATCGAGCGGTTTCGTCGTCTGTTTATTGACGGTACGCCATATTCTGTACCTCAAGTGGCAGAAGCTCTTCATGTCGTGATTACGACAAAATCCAGCCGAGACGACTTCCGGTACATCTTAAACCGATGCTGCCACATCTTAATTAATCGTTGGCAGTCTAATCCTCAGCATCGCCTCGAAATCCCCAAGCTTATTCATCTCTTCGAAACCATTTCTGAGGGCTATCCTTTAGGGCAGCGGAGGTATCGTTTTAACAGTCGCTTGATTGAATTAGTTAAGCAATTTCGTGATACGGAGCAATACCGGGTGCTGTGTCGATTAGCCCAGGTTCTCAGCCGGGCTGCTGAAGAATCAGTTTATGGGAATCGCCCGCTTGGTACGCTCATCCGTAGATATCCATTCCTATACGAACATTGCTTGTTAAGTGACGACGATATTCAAGGGCAGCAAAATACGATTCGCCAGCTTCAATATGAGGTTCAGCACCAATTTGAGTTGGATTTATCCAAATATGCAACGCATCAAATTCGTAAATCTCTGCTTGCCGAGAATCCAAAGTCAAGAAATCAGCAGCAACTGCCGCCCGTCAAAAACCCGACCCTGCTAAGCGATGGTATGTTAAATGAGGCAATTAAGCACTATGCAGGTTGTGTTGAGGGAAGCCATAGCTACCGGGACTTGGCTCATAGCTTTATTACTCAAAGTGGCCATTCTCAAACATTTGCCTCATTTAAGGATGACCTTTATGAGTACATCATCTCGGGGATAACCAGCGAGTATGGAAGACGGCAGTTTAATAATCAGCTTCATCACCATTTGCAGCTTGTTTTCCCAGAAAGTGCGAATAAACCTTTAAACGATTTCTTAATCGTTAGAACATGTAGCCAGCTGTTCAACTTCTTAGTCATTGATGGCGTTAAAACTGCTCAGCACTATACGTTTGTTGATCTGCTGACAAACGTCGGGCCGATTTTAACGACTGGGTTGTTGTTGAGGATTGTGCTGCTGTGTCGCAAGGTTTTGCCTTATTTAGAACGTCGCTTCTCAATTCTTTTTAATCATTATGAATCCTATAATAGAGAGGCTGTAGAGTGGCTTGTTAGTGCTCTAGAAAATCTCAATGTTGCCCTGACTACGAACTTTGGTCAGCTCAACCTGACGACTGTGAAATAACTTCAACACACGACTTGTCAAATTTCTCCGATTCACTGCAAAGGTATGAGCGGTTGAGGCGCGCTCAGCGTGCTTCAATCGCTCATACCTTTGTAAACTTTGCCAAGCCGTGAACAAATTCACCGCGACACGACTCTCTGACATGGCATGAGGTCTTGTTTGTGTTTACGAGAGGGGTGAATTGAACGCAATAGGCTTATGACGTAAGCCGGGAAAAATTTAAGGCAGGATGGTGGGGCGCTGAGCGCCCCACCATCCTGCCTTAAAATACAAGTCGCGACATGAACAAGATAGAGGTAGCTGGATAGTCTAAGAGTGACTATTTGGGCTGTCGGCATAACGAGGCAGTCGAATTTGGAGACAGGCCCCACCTGTTTCAGGATGGTTCGTTGCGGTGACTGTTCCTTGATGAGCTTCAACGATTTGTTGAACAATTGATAACCCTAATCCACTCCCTTGGCTATTATTTTTGTTCCGTTGAGTATCTTGTGACAACGATTGAGGTTGGGCTGGAGTTGAAGATTGTGCTTGAGGGCGATCGCCTGAGCGGGTGTCGAGCATACGAAGAGGCGATCGCCCACTTTCTGTACCTGGCTTATCTTCATCAAGATTAGCCGACTCGACTTCTCTTGTTCTCGCAGAATCAGCGCGATAAAAGCGCTCAAAGACATAGGGCAAGTCTTCTTTAGAAAATCCTAGACCCATATCAACTATCTTGAGACAGAGGACTTGGTTACTCAATGACATTTCTCGAGGGGTAGAAGACGATTCCAGTGAAATCTGAGCCTGAATGACACCCCATGGTGGGCTAAATTTGATGCCGTTGTCGAACAAGTTAACGAGTACTCGATAAAAACGAACCTCATCCAACTGAAGAATGAGCTGTTCGGGTCCTTCATAGGCAAGTGTCAGATTTTTCTTCCGAGACAACGGTTCTAGGGTATTCCAAGAATTATGAACCAAATCAACAAGGTCAACGGTTGAAAGGTTTAAGCCTTCAAATGCGCCTTGTTCAAGCTTGCCAAGTTCTAAGAGATCCTGCACCAAATCGCTCAGACGAATGGTCTGATTGATTAATCGCTCAGTCCACCCATGTAAAGAACCTTCGAGGCGAGTTTGCAATGTCTCGGCAATAAGGCGAATGGATGTGAGCGGCGTTTTTAGTTCGTGGGCAACGTCTGAGGCCCACCGATCTCGCTGCTGTACTAGTGTAACGGCTTCCTGGCGACTCTCAATAAAGATCCCAATTGTGTTTTGTTCTAAAGGAAACCCATGCCCCCTCAGGGCATAAGATTGTTGTTTGGCTAGGCGAGTCGGATCGGGGTTGTAGGGATAAAATACCCAATCTCGTTTGCCTGGTGCTTGGGATGTCCGGATTTCTTCAATGAGTACATCTAACTCATAAGAGCGTACCAACTCAAGCAATAGACGGGGTTCTTGGTCATCAGCTTGGGGCATCCTCAAAAGTTGTCGAGCTTCAGGGTTACACCAAAGAAGTTGATTTTCTTCATCAACCCATAGGAAGCCAATCGGAGCCACTTGAAGAAGTTGGCGATAGGTCTCAAGCTGTTGCTCTAGACGCTGTTGAATTTGTTGCTGATAGGCGATCGCCAACGAAATCTGTGATGCAGCAGAAAAAGGACTCAGTGCGGCCTCAGGCCGAAGATCACTGAGGAGCGTTTTAATTTTTTGATTGGAGTGCGCACGATGCCATAGCAATAGCAACAGACCGCAGCCCAACCCCATAAGAAACCCAATTAATCCCACAGGTTCCTCGAATTACAGGTAAGCATTATGTTCAATCATCAACTATCAACGAGTTTTATAGCCTAGAAATCTAGTATTCGCGTCTGACTCAAGTAAAGCCCTACAAGTTAGCTCGCAACCTATTGAGTAGGTAGCCATAATTAACGTAACTTCCCAAATCCTATGCAGCCCGATGAGCGGGCTGCATAGGATTTGGGGTTTTGGCGTTAATGACGTCCAGGTACTTAACAGTATAAAAGCAGGCCGAACATTGCATGGTAGTTGAATAGAAGGGCGATCGCCCAAACAGATGACACATCATATTCGAGAATGACTGTTGCATAGTGTGTATGTCAATCACTTAGAGGGCAACAACAAACCTCTGGATTGAACACCATACTGAACGTTCAAGTATTTAATGTGCCTGGGCAATTTTTGATGTTGCTAAGCTAATTATCAGATATCTTTAGTCTCCTCATGTAGTGCCAAAATAAACCGATCTATGAGGGACTGATATGTCTAGTAACGGATATGTCGAGATAATGAAAAAATTCTTTCTTACAATTGCTATTCGGATATCAACACTAATTCATTCGGAATCTTGTATTGATTGTATATTTTAGTGGAATGAAATTCGGAAAGCCGTATTTATTGTGTGTTTCAGCCGAATATCACATCACTTCTGACTCGCTTAGAATAGCAACTGTAAGTAACTTAGCCGAGTCTCAAAAATAGACATTAGCTACGTTAAATGAGGAAATATCATGACTTTAGTTCACTTCAACTCTTGGTCTAATATTGATAGTCTGCAGCATCAATTGAACCGCCTTCTAGATGATGTAATTATGCCAATGTCTCTGGATGGATTAGACACAATATCTACTGTCCCTTCTATCGAACTCCATGAAACTGATGACGCAATCCTTCTTCAGGTAGAACTTCCAGGTATTCAGCTCGACGACATCGATATTGAAGTAACCGAAGATACAGTTTCGGTCAAAGGAAGGCGTCAGGCTAACGATAATGCTGGTGATCAAAAAGCAACACGTAGTGAGTTTCGCTATGGCACGTTCAGTCGAGTAATTACGTTACCGAGTCGTGTTAAGAATACAGATGTTCGAGCGGAGTATAGAAATGGCATTGTGCATCTGACGTTACCAAAAACAGATGCGGAAAAACATCGAGTAGTAAAAGTTAATGTTTCGCAGTAGAGCATCTAGAAGCTACTCTTTTTATACAACAAAGGGCTGATGCATATTGCACCAGCCCTCGATAGAGTTTATAGCGAGATTAACCAACTTTGCTCGGTTGAAATAGCTCTAAACGGAAATGTATGTGGAGACAGTTTTCTCTTACTAGAGGTTGACAAGACGCAAATTGCTTTCATTATCATCACAGTCTCTTTAGGAGGCTAGTGAGCTTTGTGAAGAACCAACACCACTTCAAATCAACATAACGCGACTTTATGAAGGGAATGAGGTCGACACTTTCTTAGGGTTTGATGATACAAGAAAGCTATTGATTGCGGTGGCCTTTTCAGGAGGTACAGGCCTAGGCCAAATTTGTAAAACTAGAGGTTTTCTTACCCAAATGTACCTTGCTTCTTAAGCTAACATTAACCATCATTCCAAGTGATAAACCTGTTACGAAAATTCACTGCACTTCACTCCCTCGGTGCTAACTGGATACGAATGACGTCTAGCAAGTCCCTAGACGTCACTGATGCAGTCAAGCTGAAGGTTTGGGGTGCGCGTTGCGCGCCCCAAACCCCAGTTCCTCTGTAAACGTTGCCAAGTCGTGTCTACTGAATAATGGCATCCCAAGTTGCTGCCCCGACAACACCGTCAGGCGTTAGGTTGAATTGACGTTGAGCTGAGATGACTGCAGACTCTGTTTGCGTCCCAAATATCCCGTCAACAGGGCCACGATAAACTCCAACGGTACGAAGGCGTTCTTGCAGTCCAATAACGGCAGCGCCCCGCATTCCTCGTCTCAAAACTGGAAATTCGACATAAGGGATCGCTTCAGTTGATGTTGGTTCGTCTGCAGACGCATTTGGTTCACTGTTCTGACGAGTGGTATCAGTGGTATTAACAGATCGAATGTCAGTTGTATTTTGTGATGTTGCTGGTGACGAGGATGGTTGTGAGCTTTCCGTAGGCGGTGCGGTATCAACTCGATTTGCAGAGGGGAGTAAACGGTTCCACGTACTGTCGCCAACGATGCCATCGACAGTTAATCCTGCGGCTTGTTGAAACGTAGCAACTGAGACCGTCGTGGTATCACCAAATTTGCCGTCGATGGGGCCTCGATAAAACCCTAATAGCGTCAGCATCGACTGTATATCTGCAACATCAGTTCCTTCACTGCCCAATCGCAATAATGGGCGTGCAGCACTAGGTGGAGTTGATTGAGACGCTGATGTGGGCGCTTGTACCGTTTGCGCGATCGCCATTGGCATTGCTGTAGTGAAAAGCAGGAGAGGTAGGCATGCCGCGATGCGACTGAAGTTCCTTATCCAGCTCACTGTATGAATGGGTTTCGTTTTCTCAGGTAATAGAGTCATGAGATACCTTTTATTTAGGAACTTCATAGCAGGTTGAGTTTTCGCAGGTTAAGTCTTCGATGCATTATGCAAGTGCTCGTTGTTTCCGTCCAAACAACATTGAATAGTAAGCTTGTGATCAAGGCTTAGAAGAGGAATTATCTGTTAATGCCATTTTTTATCGCTTGAACAGCGACAGCCTATCATTCTTGTGCTTGTTTTTCACATGACAATGCTGACTGTAAACCTTAAGCTAGGTACCTTGATCAGGTCATCGGGGTGTGCCAGTGTGTAGACTGTCTCGTTGAATTAAAAAGATTGGCTATCGTTCTTGATGCATCCCTCATTGCTGAGTCAATTCCAAGGCACGCTCATTGGTGCGGCGATCGCCGACATGATGTCTGTCAGCCCAGAAATCGTAGGCTCTGATAATAGAATGTCATTGGTTGATAATGATATGACCAATGCAGCGCTGGAATCACCCGATGAGACTAATGGGCTCGGACATCTGATTCTTGAAATCATATCTAAAATTATTCCCTCAGACGTTTTGCCTGAAGCAATTCACAACTTTCCTCAGCGCACGAATGCAGCTCCTGGCGTATCGACAGCTCGTCTGCCATTAGCAGAGGCGATCGCCTTGATCCCACTCGCTCTTTATGGACACAGCGATGTGATGACTGAGGCATCGTTTACGTTCCGGCTCCAGCAGCTTGGGCTCGATTCTCGGTTTCCTGTCAGGTTACCTCTTCCCTCGATGCATCAGGTTGTCGTGTGGACGTTTATGATGATGATGAATCATCGCTTTCATGCAGAGACCCACCTTGAGACCTTAATCAAATGCCTTGGGGATGATCTCAAATACCATTCCATCATCGATTTATTGCGGTTCGTACAAGATGCTTTGCAGCATCGTCGAGGGGCACGATGGTTGCTAGAGTCGTTGAAATCAATTGGTCAAACAAATTTATCTCAACCGACGACTCTGCGGCATGATGATTCTGTTGAACCGATAACGGAAGAGGCGATCGCCATAGGAATCGTCTTATACTGTCTTTTAAGTACGCCTAATCAATACAACACCGCTGTACTGCATTTAATTCAATTGCTTCAAAAATCAACACTCTCAAGCGATTTTATATCCCCAGCCTGTCTATTGCTTGGTGCATTCTTAGGGTGCAACGTTGGCAGCCATAGCTTGCCATCTCTAGGAGACTCCTATCAGCATCACAACAATAAGCATCTTTTTCTTCATCAGCAGGATTTGCAGCGCAGATGGGTCTGCAATCACGAATCCTTATCGTGTTTAGGGTTTCTCCTGTGGGCAACTTGGTCTGGAATCGATCGACAATATCTTGCCAAATTCTGTTCTCAGAGTTGTGATGGATTAGAATTCACGACAGCTGCACCTGGTGTTATCCGAAGGTTCGGTAATTAAGCCCATCTTTGTTCTATTGAGCTTGGCTATACTATTGATCATGCTTTTAAATTATTTAAGACGCATAGTATTTAAGACGCATCGGTTGATTAACCAATGACGAAATACTAGCGATTTCACAGGACACCATGTCCATTCCATGTCTGCCGATGGTCTTGCTTTACTACAAATGGAGAATCAGAGGCCATACTGAACAAATACTAAGATGGTCTAACAGAGGTGACATATGCCAACTGATAATGTGATGTCTCGGTGAATGTAGCAATTTTTTATCTTGCAGCGTGAGGAATCTGGTGGCGCAATGAAGTCATTTCGTTTTCTGACAACGCGTATTGGTCAATGGTGGCAGTCTAAACCGACTGTTTCACCCACTCGTTCTCATTCTCGTTTTGCATCAGAACCTCATGGTCGCATCCAATCACGCAAAGGTTCACTAACACGCTCCTGGCGACGGATTACTGAACTTCGCTCGTCTGTTCAGTCTGAGTTGTTCAGCTCGGATTCAAAATTTTTTACCCGGCCTGATCCGCCACGTCACAAGATCAGCAAGTATAAGCGGTCGTCGCCTATTGTTCTTCTCGTTGCCGTCGCTTCTTTGACCAGTGCAATAGGCTACCGTCTCTATAATGAACCAAAGCTAGATGTCGGCACGATATCCCCTCAGACCCTTCGCGCAACAAGAGCCGCATCTGTAGAAGATAGAGAAACCACCGAAGAAATGCGAGCAGCAGCTAGTCAGGGTGCAATTCCTGTTTTGATGGTGGACTCAACAGTGAATCAGCGTATTTATCAGTCCTTGCAGCGCCTGATTGATGATGCTGACGCTGTCAGACAAAGGGCTGGCTCATTTCCGTTTGTTGAAACATCTGTTCTGTCGACTGCGGCACAGCGATATCTGCGGAGTATTCGTGATGATGAATGGCTTGAAACCATTGACATTGTGGAAGGCCGTCAAAGCCTGTCGACCCTTGATAGCGGGCTTGAATCATCATCACCCCAAGACAACTCGACTAATGAGATAGGGCAATCGTCGCAACAGCTCGCTGTGATTGAGTTACAAGCATATCGGCGCAATGTCTCAGCTGATGATTTCTCGGTGCTTCAGCAACTCATCATTCGTGCTCGCCAACGCTATCAGGTCGCTCAGGCTAGTATGGCCTCGTCACCGATTGCAAAACCTAGTAGCGTATTCAGTGCTGAAGTTTTGAACCTGTCAGATGTCCAGTGGGAAGCGACGAAAACAGGTATTCGCAAGGCATTAGAGGGGGTCTTGATTCAAGGTATTCCGAACGGACTCCCGGATGGCTTAATTCAGCAATCAGCCCGATACCAAAGTGAGTCTTACGTCCCTTCTGAGGCCATGTCTTTAGCTGTTGACATCTTGACCACTGTGATCAAGCCCAACTTGGTTGTTGATGAAGAAGAAACTCGTATCTTTGCTGAGCAGTCCGCTCAGGCTGTTGCCACGCAAATCGTTGAGATTCGGCGTGGTGAAGTCATCGTTGAAGCAGGAGCAACAATTACCCAAGAGCAATTTGTCTTGCTAGACGAGTTCGGACTTAGTCGGCGAGGCATTAACTGGCTGGGGTTGTTCGGATTTGCCGTTTTTATTGGGGGTTGTGTTTTTATCTTTTTGCTGTCTGAGCGATGGTTTCGTCTGAACCTCCGTCGTCGTGATCATGCCCTCATTCTTTTGTTGAGCCTGACCACACCTTTGTTGGTAGTCACCACGTTACCATCCACAAACCTGGCTGCAGTTGCGTTGCTGATCAGCAGCTTTTATGGCTCAGCACTGGGTCTGACGGTAATTGGCTTGTTGGGAGTCGCGCTTCCAGTCGGAATGAATATTGGATGGAGCCATTTAATTTCTAGCCTTGTCGGTAGTGCCGTGGGTGCGATCATGGCAGGGCGTTTGCGATCGCGCGAAGAATTGGCGCTCTTGGGTGGTGTGGTTGGTATTACCCAAGGCATCATTTTTCTCATTATCAGCTTGATTGTGAGTACTGCAACGAGTCCGGTGTGGTATACCCTCTTAACTGCAGCTCTGGTTCAAAGCTTGATGGGAGTTGCATGGAGTGTTGTTGCACTGGGTGTTAGCCCCTATCTAGAACATCTCTTTGACTTGGTGACACCGATTCGTCTCGTCGAGCTTTCTAATCCCAACCGCCCACTTCTAAAACGATTGGCATCCGAGGCTCCTGGTACATTTCAACATACGTTATTTGTCGCAAGTTTGGCTGAAGCTGCAGCCCGTGAACTGAACTGTAATGTAGAGTTGGTAAGGGCCGGAACGCTTTACCACGATATTGGAAAAATGCACGACCCAGAAGGATTCATTGAGAATCAGATGGGTGGGACAAATAAGCATGATGAAATTGATAATCCGTGGACAAGCGCAAAGATTATTAAAAAGCATGTGAGCGAAGGGTTAGTGATGGCGCGGAAATGTCGCCTGCCGGGTGCTATCCAAGCATTTATTCCTGAACATCAGGGCACGATGCTGATAACGTATTTTTACTATCAAGCTCAACAACAACCAAAAGAGGACGCTTCAACAACGATCCTGGAAGAGGATTTCCGCTACGCTGGTCCCATTCCTCAGTCTCGTGAAACTGGCATTGTGATGTTGGCGGATTCTTGCGAAGCCGCGCTGCGATCGCTCAAAGATGCGACTCCGGAAGAAGCATTAGCGATGGTCAATAGAATTTTGCGCGCTCGTTGGCAAGACAACCAAATGGTTGATTCAGGCCTTACCCGACAAGATATGGCTCGTATTGCTGAAATTTTTGTCCGAGTGTGGCAGCAATACAACCACAAACGAATTCCCTATCCCAAGGCAGCCTTAGCGCTTCGCCCCTCACCTGTGAGGTAAGCTTAGGGACTTGCTAGCAAATAAAGTACCAATAGAGGGGCGGGGGGGGGGGGG
>JBCCWF010000027.1:0-25974 GCA_039194035.1 Cyanobacteria bacterium P01_E01_bin.6
AAAAAAAAAACCAAAAACCGGGGGGCGCCCCCGGGTGGGGCCCTCCCCAGGTTTTTAAAATGAGTTTATTGATGCCTATCTACTGATCATCACTCGTTAGTCCTAACATACGCCACAACAATCCCGCCTTGGTAAGGACTACTATTGAATGTCGTCGTGTTCTAGACACCTGAACGATATTATGGGGTGCGGAGCGCATCAGGAGACTGTTATGAAGATTGAATTTCGAGAATGTGACTGCTTCAACTTATGGATTTGGCTAGAGTTCAGTACAGCCCCATCTCAAATGGAACAGCAGTATGTTGAAGAAGTGTTCGACTCCTGGTTTTATCTCGGTAAGCTAGGGGGGTTTAATGCTGAAAATCTTCAGGTGCAAGAGGCTGGCCTTGAGGTGAGTTACATGGATTACAGTGACGACACCGCTGAGGATGCGTTGATGTCGTTGATGCACAACATGTCTGATCTGGAATATGAAGGAACCTGGGCACGGGGTTGGTTTGACTTGGGCACGTCTGATGCGATCGCCCTTGATATTCTGATTAATGCCCTCAAGCAACTCAGCAAAGAATTCGTCAGCATTGAGAAGCTGGTCATTGGTGGCGAAAACCCCGATTGGCCAATTCCCGAAGCGCATCGATCCTCATTCATGATGGATGAAGCCTCTGATCTGAACTGAGAACGATACTCGACGTAACCTCATTTTTCTAAGTAGCCAACACGATGAGTGGAGCCGTACAGTGCTGTACGGCTCCACTCATCGTGTTGGCTGATAAGTAGATGGTCACAATTAACGACAAAGCTCATAAAACTCTGCATCGCCCACTCAGCGGGCGATGCAGAGTTTTGAATTTGTTTTTAATGATGCCGAGGTACTTAACAGTTGGTGGCTAAAACTCTTCGTAACTATTATCTGCTCCCATAGGAGACTCATTGTCGCGGCGTGACC
This sequence comes from Cyanobacteria bacterium P01_E01_bin.6, assembly GCA_039194035.1. Taxonomy (GTDB): domain Bacteria; phylum Cyanobacteriota; class Cyanobacteriia; order CAKZMO01; family CAKZMO01; genus JBCCWF01. The sequence goes on from JBCCWF010000027.1 coordinate 947, forward strand.
CAAGCAAATCAAGCCGGTCAACCCGAATGACCGGACTGGAGCGATCGGCACCAGTACTCCGATCTTTCCAGTGGTCAATCTTGAGTGCCCCCGTCACACCCACTAAGCTGCCCTTCCGAACATAATTGGCGGCCACCTCTGCCGTCTTACCCCAAATTTCGAGGTTGAACCAGTCGGGCTCATCGCTATTGCGACGGCGGCGATTGACCGCAATCGTAAACTTGCACACAACGCTACCTGACTCAAAGTAGCGAACATCTGGATCTCGACCTGCTCGTCCAACGAGAGTCACGACATTCAATGACATCTGCTGATTATCTCCTCTCTCTTCATACGTAAATCAATGACTTGATTCGGAAGCCTCGGTCGGAGCTTTTGTCTTACCGAAACTTCTACAGTTTAATGCCCAGCCTAGAAAACTATTATGCTACTGAACACCGACTAGCTCTGACACATCCTCCATAATATTCTTCGTAATATTGTTCCCTGCCGTGGCAGTAGCCCTAATCTAGATGAGGTAATTGTCTTTGGTTCAGGATGTTACGCGTCTTGCTACGATATTGCACGAGTCAATCAACGATAACGGTCTTGCCGCGGGAACAAAGTAATATCGAATAACGTCTTGATACTTTGTACCAAATGCCGAATGCAGCACATAAGGGTGATGTGGTTTACGCATAGCCTCATCAAACAAGTCTCAGCAGACTCGCACAAGCCGGCCCATTGGACGGATAGGGTCGTAAAAAAGGACAATCGATTCTGTGACCCCTTCACTAGCGTTAATCGTTATGACGCTGCCTTATCAAGACAACACTGATTTGACTAGACTATATGTAAGAAACGTAATAGGATCCAGTTCAATTACGCTTAAGCTACATGACCTCTGAGTCGCAATCATTGGCTTGAAGCATCTTGCCAACCGACGGAGATAAAACAATCGTGGGATTTTTGAATCGCTTCTCATTGTCCAGGGATATGGGAATTGACCTGGGCACCGCAAACACCTTAGTTTATGTATCCGGCAAAGGTATTGTTTTGCAGGAACCCTCAGTTGTTGCTATCGATCAAAGTACGAAAACTCCTCTTGCTGTGGGCGAAGATGCAAAAAAAATGCTCGGTCGAACCCCTGGCAACGTAATTGCACTACGCCCGTTGCGTGATGGAGTCATTGCTGATTTCGATACTGCTGAAATCATGCTCAAGCACTTCATTAATCGAGTGCATGAGGGTCGTGCATTGGTTTCGCCCCGGATTGTTATTGGTATTCCAAGTGGAGTGACGGGAGTTGAGCGCCGTGCTGTTGAAGATGCAGCCCGTGAAGCAGGAGCCCGTGAAGTTCACTTAATCGATGAACCTGTTGCTGCAGCCATTGGGGCAGGGCTTCCCGTAGCAGAGCCGACGGGGAACATGATCATTGATATTGGTGGAGGCACCACTGAGGTTGCTGTTCTCAGTCTTCAAGGCACAGTGCTGAGTGAATCTGTACGGGTCGCTGGTGATGAACTCAGCGAAGCACTGATGCAGTATATGAAAAAAGTTCACAACCTGGTTATTGGTGAACGCACGGCGGAAGAGATTAAAATCACGGTTGGCTCAGCCTATCCTCAGGTAACGGATGACGAAAACATCATGGATGTCAGAGGATTACATTTGTTGTCTGGTTTGCCACGCACCGTTACGATTAAAGCCACTGAGATGCGTGAAGCGATGTCAGAGCCATTGTCTGTGATTATTGAAGCCGTGAAGCGAACGCTTGAGCGAACCCCTCCTGAGCTGGCAGCTGACATTGTGGATCGGGGAATTATGTTAGCAGGGGGCGGCGCTTTGCTAAAGGGACTAGATACCTTGATTAGCCATGAAACTGGAATTGTCGTTCACATCGCGGCGGATCCCCTAAGTTGCGTTGTTTTGGGCACAGGACGTGTACTGGAGAACTTTAAGCAACTCGATCGAGTATTCAATCGGTAGAGTTGTTTCCAGACATTGTTAATTTCAGGCATGGCAATTCTGCTGTGGTTGAATGTGTGCTGATGACGATGACTAACTAGAGTAAGGAGTTAAGGGGCATTCCGCATAGATTATGCTTGAGCTGCGTCGATGGTGGGAACGATATAGCTTGCGAGTTGGGCTAAGTGCACTGGCGATCGCCGCTGCGTGGTCAGTTCGCCAACTTTCTGGTGCTCCTGTTTTGGAGGCCTACCGTTGGATGTCGCAGCCTTTTCAGCCCGCGATGAGCAATGCCGATATTCTGGAAAATGCAGAATTTCAGGAACTCCAACAGCGCCTGCTTGAACTAGAAGGTCAGAATCGTCAGCTGCAAGAAATGTTGGGTTATGTTGCCGCTCAGCCTACGGATGGGGTGGTGGCTCCAGTGATTGGTCGGAGTGCTGATCAGTGGTGGCAACAGATTACCCTAGGTCGAGGGAAAAATGACGGCATTCAAGAAAACGACATCGTTGCTGGAACGGGGGGCCTTGTTGGACGCATTTCTGATGTGACCGCTAATACCAGTCGTGTTCTGTTGATTAGTGATCCGGCGAGCCAAATTGGTGTTGCAGTCAGCCGTTCTCGTTCCATGGGCTTTTTACGTGGGCAAGGCGCAACTCAGGCTGTGATGGTGTTGTTCGATAAGTCCCCTGATATTCGCCCTGGTGATGTTGTGACAACATCCACATTTAGTCAAATCTTGCCCGCTGGTATTCCAATTGGGCAGGTGACATCCATCAACTTTAATGCAAATCCTTCTCCTGAGGCAGTGGTGGAAGTGTCTGCTCCCATTAGCGCTCTAGAGTGGGTGATTGTGTACCCTAATGCGAAGGATCCTACTCTTTTAGAAGAAAACTGACGTGTGAGAGCTGAATCATTATGGTATGTCAGCATCGTGATGTGATTGGATTATTTGATTGGGCTTATAACTGAAGCCGGGAAGAATCCTGCCCTAATATACAAGCCTGTGATTGGATTAATGAGATTCACACCTCTCGTTGTTATGATTGACTGATGTGAGCGCCCTTTGGTCAGACAGTGGTTCACATTTGCGGCCAAGCGTCTCGCTGTGGAAGCTGCTTCTCATTGAATGTTATTGAAATTGCATGAGTCCGTGTCATTGATACCGTGTTAAAGATTGAGTATCTTGATCCAAAAGTTAGACGATGGCTTGATTGGGCTGTAACGCTGGGATCAGTCCTGTTGTGTCTGATGCTCTTACCATTGCGGCTTCCTGGCATGGAGTTACTGGGGGTTTCTCCAAACTGGTTGTTGATTTGGGTTGTCTGTTGGAGTACCAAGCGATCGGTGCTTCAAGGGGCGCTCGCCGGGTTATGTTTGGGGCTGATTCAAGATGGATTGACCTATCCATCTCCCACCCATGTCCTGAGTTTGGCGATCGCCGGAGCATTAACTGCGCGCCTCCAGAAACAGAAATACATCCAAGAAGACTTTATTTCGGTTGCGCTCATTGCCTTCGGGATGGCTGTCATTGTTGAAACCGTGATGGCGATTCAGTTCAGTATTTTATTTCTGACCCATCAATCACCGAAAACCTATCTCTTCCTATCAGACACCTGGCTATATCATCAGCAAGTTGCGCTCAGCTCCGCCATTCTCAGTAGTTTGTGGGCACCCGTGTTGTACTTCCCGCTCAACCTCTGGTGGGAACAGGTGAAAGACGTGGAAGAAATTCAGAGCTGATCACCGAGTACCTCAATCTTCAGTCGCTTCTGCGGATTGTGAGTTGATGCTGAGCGATCGCAGTCGATTGAGGGCTGCTGCTAGTTCAGCCGCCCGAAACCGAGATACATCTCCCTGGGGATAGGGGGTCAAGGCGTCTAGTCCATATTGATCGATGTCATCCATGATAAGGGTCATGATGTCGCGCAATGTCTGTCGTCCGTCAATGTAGTGGGTCTGGAGGTAGGCGATCGCCCAGCCGATGGCACGGAGTTGCGTTGTCTCCACAATCTGCTCAACTGCTGTCAACTCAATATCGTCTTGGCCAAGACGGAGTTCATCGGTGTTCCTTACTTTGATCTTGGGGCCACGGGCGTCATCGGACGACTGTCGAGACTGTCGATTCACAACTCGGACAGCCATGTCTCCGAAGGTTGCACCGCCTTCTAATTGGCGCATCGTCTCGTATTTTTTGGCGATCGCCTTGGCCTGTTGGGTTAAATCTTTGGGTTGAAAATCGTCCATGCCGATTACGGTGTCGGCTACATCAAAATAATCGCCACTTCCTCCCATCACCAAAATGGTGGAAACGCCATAGTCTTCATAGAGCTGGCGAATTTTATCGATGAAGGGCGTGATGGGTTCTTTATCTTTTGCAATTAAGGCTTGCATCCGGCGATCGCGAATCATGAAGTTTGTGGCGGAGGTGTCTTCATCCACCAGTAGGAGCGTTGCACCCATCTCCAATGCCTCAATGATATTGGCCACTTGGGAAGTACTGCCGCTTGCATTGTCAGTTGTGAAGTGCTTCGTTGATCTCCCCTGAGGTAACTGATTGATAAATGGCGAAATATCGACCCCTTGAATACTGCGTCCGTCTTCGGCTCGAACGTTTATGGCCGTTGGGTCAGTCACCACGGCTTCGCGACCATCCCCTGGGATATGCGGATAAATACCGAGGGCGATCGCCCTCAGTAGCGTTGATTTGCCGTGATAGCCACCGCCAACAATGAGGGTAATGCCTTGGGGAATTCCCATGCCAGAAATGGTGCCGTGATTCGGTCGTTGAAAGGTGACGCTCAAACTTCCTGGAGACTGAAACGGAATACAGGTTTGCCGGAGCGGCATGTTGCTGACACCGCTTTGTCGAGGCAGAATCGCGCCATTTGGAATGAAAGCCACAAGGCCACGCTCCATCAATTGAGTGCGTAACCAATCCGCATCTTCCACCACGTCTAACTGGTGATAAAGCGCATTCTGATTCAGATTGCCATATAGCAACGCCCGGTTCACGATCTTCGGAAGATCTTCACAGAGGAGTTCCGCTGCTTGCCGCCCCAAAATTCGCCGTCCCTGGGCTGGAAGACCGACAACAAACCGTGCCTCCACCTGCTGATCTGTGACCCAGATGGCAGAGCGCTCTAAGACCTGCTGACTAGGAGAGGCGATCGCCACCAGTCCGCTTTTGCCACTCCCCCGTTTTCCAGCGAGATCAGACGCTGCTTGAGCAAATTGACGATTCAGATAGTCCCGCAGCGCTACGGTTCGACTGTGCGTGTTGAACGTATCCTCTGGGAATCCAGCAATGGGTTTACCCTGGGGCGATTGTTGAGGCACCTGTACCCGCAGGCGACTCGGAGCGGCAAACGGATCCCCCTGAACGTGATCAATGATCAGCACAAAGTCTTGAAAGCGATACTGTCCCTGAATGGATTTATACGCTTTGTAGCTGGCGCGATCGAGAGTCAAGAGGCGATCGCGTAACTCATCTGCCGAAATCATTCGAATCCCTCTAACACCTGACTGGCATACAACCGCTTACGGCCTGCCCCAAACACGTCACTTGCTTCGGTCTAAGGCGTCGCAATGGTTACTTGCCATTGTCCATCAACGAGGCGCAGGAGCGTGTGGGATTGCTGGATGGGCCGGCAAAACTGACTCGCCACATAGCCTATCTGCCCGCTGTCCACAATCACGGGGCACCATCCAGACCCAATATTAAGGGCAAACTGCTCATCCTCTGAAAAGGCAGCAAGAGAGTCTTGGGCAACCGAAACAACCTGGTAGGAAGCAGCTGTCAGGACTTCGCTATCTACCGTTGGCTGCGTCCGAATGTTGACAGCATCGCCATCAATCAGAACCGTCGCAGATGCGGCAAGGGTGTCTGTCCGGACGGGGGCAGTTGTCCCCGGACAGACCCAATAGAGCGTCTCATTCTCGTCAGATTCATGGGATCGACAACCTGCGGCGATCGCCCCTTCCATCTGTTGCAACAGTAAGGTGTCTGTCGCTGCCACTGTCTGCATGTCGAGAGTCGATTTCACATTGCCCAGCCAATACTCACCATCGGTAAACAAGAGGGCGATCGCCTCAAAATTCTGGGTGTCAATGGCCTGTTTAATTGTCGCTGGCAGAGTTTCGACTGCTTCAATTGTGGTGAGAGAAAGATAGCGCAATGTTGACGCACTCGGGGTTAGAACATCCGGTGTGACGAGGATGTCGGGTGAAACAGAAGGCGGAACGATGGGGGAACGTTCAGGCAACTCAGCATCAGACGATGCAATGCTTGGTGAATCAGCCTCTCTGCTGGTGTTCTCTGAAGACGTATTCCCAGAGACTTGAAACGTAACTCCCAAGGTTGCGGCGATGGTGACCACAATTTTCAAGCCCATATGCTTCGGAGGATCGGGTTTCTTTTCGTCTTTCTGCTCACAAATTTTGAGCTCAAACTTTCCCATCGAGACGCAAGGGTCTTTCTCTTTCTTTTTATCGTCTCCCACAAGCCACCCCTCTTTCGTTCTGATGGGATAACACGTGTCTTCAATGAGTCCTGTCCAGACGAGTCCCGACTAAAACTCAAGACAGTGTGCAGTCCCTTTGCTATTCGGTAGATGTGATCATTGTCAAAACGGATGTAAGTAGATAGGCATCAATAAACTCACTGTCAAAACCTGGGGAGCGACCCGAAGGGGCGCTCCCCAGGTTTTTGGGTTTTCAGTTTAATCATGCCGAGCTACTTCGGTCGAATATGACGGTTGAGTTGAAACTCTATATTCAATGTCAGCTGTTTGGTGAAAGGTCGAGTATTTGGGAATGCATGCGACACATGCATCTCACGCGAACTATTGGGAATCAGCAATAATCGTGCTGCTCCACGTCCTTGAACAATCGGCCGTTCGTATTCGAATAATGAGTTAGTTGCTCCAAGGCTGCTGAGAAGCGCATGATGAGACGACACCCATCATGGTCATCAAAATAAATAAATCTTTGTTAGCGGCCTCCATCTTTGTTCGTCAACAAAGACTCAACTTTTGCACCCCAAATAGGCCGCTGAATAGTCCTGATGGAATGACTGACACAAGCAATTTGTGGGTTTTATTCAAATAGCTTGCTAGCAGTACACGGTTGAACCCTGAAATTCGAACCCTGAAAATCATGCCCCTGACATCAAACACATTGCACTGTTAAAAGTTGCCATGCCGACATTGTGTTGACGACGCACCCGGAAATCATGCCACATTCTAAAGCATATTTTGTGGACGAAGCATACCCCCTAGGGGTACCGCTGTGGTGTGTGAATGTGTCGATTGAGATGCCGAGAGTCTTGCTTCTTCAGTCGATCGTGATTAACTAGGGCTGCTTTTGGTCTAGAATACAAAACTGCATTCACCGCCCATTCACCCCATCCTTCCAACCATGACAAAACGCTATCGGATTACGCTCCTTCCTGGTGACGGCATTGGCCCAGAGATTATGGCTGTTGCGGTTGATGTGTTGAATGAAGTGGGGCGTCAGGGTGATATGACGTTTGATTTTGAGTCGGTGCCCATTGGTGGAGCGGCCATTGATGAAACGGGTGAACCGTTGCCGCAGGCCAGTCTAGATGTGTGCAAGCAGAGTGATGCCGTTTTGCTGGCAGCGATTGGTGGCCCGAAATGGGATACGTTGCCATCGAATCTTCGGCCTGAGCAAGGATTGCTCGGGTTGCGGGCTGGACTTGAACTATTTGCCAATCTCCGTCCAGCCCAGATTTTGCTGCAATTAATCGATGCCTCGTCGCTGAAAAAAGACGTGATTGAGGGAGTCGATATTATGGTGGTGCGAGAACTCACGGGCGGCATTTATTTTGGGAAGCCCAAGGGGATCTTCGCGACTGAATCAGGTGAGCAGCGGGGGGTGAATACGATGGCGTATACTACCCGCGAGATTGAGCGCATTGGCCGGGTTGCATTCTCCGCCGCACAAAAGCGTCGTGGGAAACTGTGCTCGGTGGATAAATCGAATGTGCTGGATGTTTCCCAATTGTGGCGCGATCGCATCATCAAACTATCGAGCGAGTATCCCGATGTGGAGTTGAGCCATATGTATGTGGACAATGCCGCGATGCAGCTTTTGCGGTGGCCTAAGCAGTTCGACACGATTGTGACAGGTAATTTGTTTGGGGATATTTTGTCTGATGCAGCAGCAATGCTGACGGGCAGCATCGGGATGTTGCCTTCTGCGAGTCTGGGTGAAACGAATCCAGGCGTGTTTGAACCGGTGCATGGGTCAGCACCTGATATTGCGGGGCAAGACAAAGCGAACCCCATGGCACAGGTGCTCAGCGCTGCCATGATGCTGCGGTATGGGCTAAACGAACCTGAGGCAGCGGATCGGATTGAACAGGCCGTTCAAACTGTTTTGGATCAGGGCGATCGCACGGGAGACATCATGTCTCCTGGCATGAATCTGTTGGGCTGCAAAGCAATGGGTGAGTCACTACTCAAGGCATTAGCTGCGTAGCAAGTCACGTGAATGCTGAACACGACAGGAAATAAATAGGAAGCCCTAATGATTTGTAGATGTTTAGAGCTTCATGGCATGGCTTCGCTAGAGCGATAGCGTCAACATCAACGTCTTGCGGAATGGTGCGTTACGACTCCGCCTAACAGCACCCTACAGCACCGTTTATGTATGTCCGCCTATCTTAGGCTGAATTTTCGTAATTTCCTCACCTTTTGTTTGGCTTGAATGTCAAGGCTCAAACCGATGACTGATAATTGATTGGAAGTTATCGCCTCTTATCCTCAGGGATTTGTAGGAACAGTAAATTACTGTAGAGACATTCATCCAAACCTTTCAGCTTAGGGATACGATAAGGGTGACGCACGTTCCTGAAAAGGATTGGTGAAGTGACATGGCAGTAACGCTAAAGCGCCCCATATTGATTGGTGGATTAGGTCTTGCATTTGGAGCCTATGCATGGGAATCGATGGCTCTATCAGTGGTTGATGCTGATAGTTTGCTGCTGTGGGGAACGGTCTTGGCTGGGTCAACCGCCTGGTGGATGGGACGGAAAAGTAAATCAGTACCGTCGTTGTCTGTGTCACCTCTCAATGAACCGCTGACGAAACAGCAAATTGAGCAAGCCTTTGAATCCGCAGGAGCAACGATTGAGCGGTTTCGCGTTGAGGCAACCGCATCAGCCTTGGCAGTCGGAACCATTGATCAAACCGTTGCTCAATTCCAGGACGGGTTAGCAACGATTCGCACAGGACTTGACCGCACAAACCTCCGGGTTGTTGTGACTGGAGATAAAGGAACGGGAAAAACCCAATTAACGCAGTGGGTTGACCATGAGTGGTTGCCTTCCCAAGATGCTTTGAACATTGGAGCATCAGACCGAGTGTGGACTATTCAAGTCACGGATGAGGCTGACGATGCGAATTTGCTATCGCATGTGGGCAAGGATACAACGGCATCCAAGACGCTACCGGCCTCATTGGTGGATGCCGATCTGGTGCTCTTTTTGGTCACCGGTGATATGACTGAGACTCAGTTTCAGCAGGTGAAAGTGTTGGCTGAGAAGTGTTGCCGAGTCTGTGTGGTATTTTCTCAGGCCGATCGCTATTTGCCGAATGAGCGATCGCAAATCTTGCAGAAATTGCAGCAACACATGGCTAAGATTCCTGCGTATCCTATCAATGTGATTGAAACGGCGATCGCCCCAGCCCCAATCAAAGTAAGGACTCATGGCGATGACGGCACAGTCACTGAACGATTGGAAGCTCCAAATTCAGATGTTGAGCGACTCAGCCATCACCTCCACCATGTATTGATTGAGCAGCGCGATCAACTGCTTTTGTCCACAGCGTTATGCCAAACACAGGCACTCCAGTCGGGTGTTCAGGCTCAACTCAATCACCTCCGTCGCGATCGCGCGATGCCAGTCATCGAAGAATATCAATGGATTGCGGCAGCAGCAGCGTTTGCCAATCCAGTTCCAAGTCTTGATTTAGTGGCGACAGCCGCGATTACAACGCAAATGGTGGTCGATATTGGGGCTGTGTACAACCTCAACTTCTCGGTTGAGCAAGCCAAAAAGACAGCCGGAGCTGTTGCTGAATTGATCGTCAAGCTTGGGCTTGTGGAATTGGCGAGTCAGGCATTAAGCCCTCTGCTGAAGAGTCATGTCTTGACCTATGCGGCTGGAGGAGCCATCCAAGGCTTGAGTGCAGCTTATCTCACCCATGTGGCTGGGCTTTCCCTCATCTGTTTCTTGGAGGAGCAGTCGGCCAATCCAACCCATACAGAAACGTCACCGTTATCGATGGATCGGCTCAAGTCACATATTCAACGAGTGTTTGATCAAAATCAACGAGGTGATTTTTTGAAGGCATTGGTACAAAAGGGCGCATCACGATTGATGACACCTTCGATGCCGTAGCGCGATGACGGCTGAGGTTGTCGGTAATCGCTAGTGTGACAGCAGGTGGAGTCTGACTATCGATATGATAGACGTCAGCAGAGTTCCAGAGCGTTGAGTCCTCTGTTGAGTCCTGATTTTATGGGTTGATGATGCGTCGTCTGCCTCATCGTCAAGGCTCCGGTAGTGTTTTTATAGTGTTCAGGTGTTTGAGCTGTTTTGAATCCTCCGACGTCTAGTCCTTCTCCAGATCGTGTCAATGCACCAGTACAAGGTCGTCCAGGTGCGTCATCGGATGTTGCTCAGTCTTCATCAGACGCGAAGATGGTCGATACGCAGCTCAATCGGGCGAGATCGAGTGTAAAGTGGGCGATCGCCCATTATTCGAAACAATTACGCGAGAAGCGGCGCAGCCCTGCCGACGCTGAGCGTCAAGTGATGCTCAAGGATGATCTCGATCGGCTTGAAATAGCCTTTGAGAAAGTCACCAGTCAAACGCTCAAAGTGGCAGTCTTTGGGCTGGTGAGTCGTGGAAAATCGGCGGTTATCAATGCATTGGTGGGCAAAAAACTTCTGCAAACAGGGCCGCTTCATGGCGTGACGCGCTGGCCACGGTCGATTTATTGGACTCCATTTGATAGTAAATTTGGCAGTGAATTTGACAGTGAAAGCATCTCCGACACCAGGGTGACAGATGTGCCCCAGGAAGGTGCCACGTCAGAGGACATGCAAGCTGATCAGTTGCCTGTCGAGCTGCCTGTTGAGCAGAAGGCATCGACGAATAAAACCTCTAAAAACAAGGCTCCGAACGACAATACATTAAGTGTTGAGTTGATTGATACGCCGGGTCTCGAAGAAGTAGACGGGAGCGACCGTGCGTCGATGGCGGCGGATGTTGCTCATCAGGCAGATTTGATTCTATTTGTGATTTCAGGCGATATGACCCGCACGGAATATCAGGCGATCGCCCAATTGCATGCCGCCCATAAGCCATTGTTAGTCGTCTTCAACAAAATCGATCTCTATCCTGGATACGATCGCCACAGCATTGCCGAGAAGATCAACACCCTTTTACAGGACGATACGGAAGAGGGAACCGGGGGTATTCCGATATCTTTGGCGCTCGACGACATTGTTTGTGTGGCGGCAGAACCCGCCCCCGTTCAAGTCAAAACAGAGTGGCCAGATGGAAAAGTGACCTATGAGTGGGAAGCGGCTCCGCCCCAAATTGACGAGTTACGAGACCGCTTGCTGACACTGTTACAGCGAGAAGGCAAGCTGTTGCTAGCACTCAACGCCATGAGAGACGTGCAGGCCATTGAGCAAGGCATTACTCAAACCTCTCTATCGATCTATCACGATGAGGCCGAAGAGCTAATCTGGAAATTTGCGTCCTGGAAGGCGATCGCCATTGCAGCAAATCCCATTGCTGTGTTGGATTTGGCTGGTGGGGCTGTCACCGATTTGGTGATGATTCGGTCGTTAGCCAAGCTATATGGCTTACCGATGACGGGATATGAGGCCAGCAAATTGTGGAATGCGATTGTGTGGAGTTCGGCCAGTCTGCTTGTTGGAGAAGTGGGGAGTGGCCTCATTTTGGGTGCCGGGAAAAGTGCCGCAGCCTTTGCGTCAGTATTTGAAAGCGTGACAGGGTTAGCGGCTTACTCCACGGCGGCGATCGCCCAAGCAACCCTAGCAGGCTATGGTAGCTACCGGGTTGGAAAAGCAGCACAGCTTTACTTGGAGAGGGGCTGTTCATGGGGACCCAAGGGGAGCCGCCGCGTAATTCAAGACATCGTGAGCCATCTTGACCGAGAAACACTCTTTGCGCGATTTCAGCGGGAGTTTGAAGATACGAACTCTCCTCAATCGCCAGCAGGTTAGTGATGTCCTGGATACTGCCATAGTTTCTGGACATTGTATGGGGCAAGAATAACCATTAAAAAAGCTCTTGAGATGCCTCAAGAGCTTTTTTAATGGTGGCGGGGAGCGGATTTGAACCACTGACCTTCGGGTTATGAGCCCGACGAGCTACCAGACTGCTCTACCCCGCGTCGCGCTTAACCAGTATAACGTGAACACTCTGTTTCAACAACGTAGATTTTGAATTAGTCGCTAGCCCCTGATTCTCTGGTTAGATTGCTGTTCTTTTGACGCTATCTATCGCTTCGTGCGGGGATGTCAAGAGTGAGGCTCTTCATTCGCTACATCAATTAGGAAGAGAGAGTCGCAGATGAATAACATACCAACCGTAAGGGCGCACAGCCGTGCGCCCTTACAAGAGAGTCGCCTAATTAGCAGATCCCTTATTTAATGGCAGATCGTTTACATCAATCCTGGAGGTGTTTTCTCACCTGGAGGTGTTTTCTCAGCCCAAGGATAAACGCATCGTATGTTCAGATCATGGTCAACTCGCCCACAATATCCAGCCGCTTATAGTCGCCAAGCAGCATAAATTGCTCAGCCAACACTTCTGACATTTCTGGAGTAATCCATCCCAATTGCTTGAGAAGATGGATTGCAACTGCATATTTTGCTCGTTTGGAGCCATCAAGCACCTTGATGGCAAGCCCCAATCCTTCACCAACCCGTGCAACGCATTGAATGCCTTCAGAGCCTGCTTTGCTCAACAACGCGCCTTCTGCCAGGCACATCAATTCGGTGTCGAAGCCCCCTTTTCCTGAAATGAGGGAGGGATAATGGGTCATCGCTCGAATAATCCGCTCCATATCTAGACTATTGCCTGAGGCCAGTTGAGCATAGAGAAAGGCGATTTGCCGAAGCTGAAGTAAATAGGTCGGTGCGCCACAGTCGTCATGTACCCCGATAAACTCTGCCGCAGGCATGCTCAGGAGATCGGCGACTCGGTCGAGAATCATCTTTTGAATGGGATGATTGCGTTCTAAATACCCATTGAGTGACCAGTTGCGCTGCTGACAGACCGCTAACATGCCAACATGCTTGCCGGAGCAATTGTGTTGTAGACGGCTTTGTTTGTCGTCAGGACAGGGACATTGCAATGCCGTGGGTTCCACTTCACTGCGCCACAAAATATTAAACGCTTGCCGAGCTTGCTCGATCGAGCCTTGATGAGACGCGCAGATAATAGCGAGGTCTTTGTCAGACAACCCATATCGTTCCATGGTGCCACTACAAGTGACTGCGAGAGCTTGGAACGGCTTGAGAGCCGAGCGAATAAATGTTGATGTCTCTGGATTGCCAGCCGATGCAAGAATTCGACCTCGCTCGTCACACAATGCGGCTTGAACAGAATGAACCGACTCAACGATGCCTTCTCGGAGGAGTCGGACTTCGATGTCAGCAGTATGTGTACGCTTACCCCTAGTCATATCTAAAGCACATGAATGATTGTTATGAGATATACATTCTGATTCTTGTGAGAACTGGAGGTTTCACTGAGGAAATAAACAAAGTTCTCAAACGCGTTTTGATTCACAGGAATATTCATCATGACACTAAACGGATAACCGGATTGTGTCTGCCACCCACCACACACAGCTGCCTACAACGAAGCTGGCGAGTATGGTGAAGAAGGTAGATTTCAATCGATTCAAGATGGGTTGAACCTGATACGTCACAATGAGGCGATCGCGCTGAACAACTTCGGGAGGTTTTTCCCACATTTGGCCGTCGTACCACCCAGATTCTTCGTAAACAACGGTTTCATCTGATAAGCGATTGCGAATGTAGACCCACCCCGAGTAGATGCGAAACAGCACGAGGAGGGGAATAATGGCGGCTCCACCCGCCGCACTCAGTGCAAAATGGAGCGGTTCTTTGGCAAGGGGAAAGCTGACCGCGGCAACAGGCCCAGAGACAAGCCAACCGATTCCCCAGAAGATAATAAACGGCCGGACATACTGGAGTCGCTCTAGCACTGCCCACCGAAAAAACCATGCTTCTTTCAGGGATTGATATTCCTCAAGTGGCTGTTGCTCTTTTGGGACTGGGCAAACAGGGACAGATGACGTCATGGATGAGTGCGATCGCAATTCAATAATGTTAAAAATTGACTGCTTTTACTTTAACAGTCTTCATCTAAACAGCATGCGGTCAGGGTTGGAAGGCGAAGATGTGAGTTGTCATCGTGCTTTTGTGAGGCATCGTGACAGGACGCAGGTGTACCCATGGACAAAACACTCAGACTCAACGCAACTGTTTTGCCCCTCACGTTTGAACATCTGGCTTAGGAATGGTAATGAAATAGAACCGGAATGTATTTGATTGGGGATGGCTTTGCCTTCCCCAATCAAATATATCGGTGTTTAGTTTTGAGATGCTAACTCAGTGGAGGCCGTCAGTTCAGTGAAGGATTTTTTTTCTGCATGTCCCCAAAAGGCTTCCAGTCCATAGAAGTCTCGCTCAGTGGGAGTGAAGATATGGGCAATGACATTCCCATAATCAATCAGAACCCAGGTTCCTTCTGATAATCCTTCGATGTGGAGTGGCGATCGCCCAAACTTGTCTTCAACATTCTGCTCTATAGCTCCGGCAATGGCTCGTACTTGCACCTTTGAGAAGCCTGTCATCACCACAAAATAGTCGGCTAGATACGATACCTCTTCAACATTGAGCAGAACGATGTTGTCGGCTTTGCGTTCATCTGCTCCCTGGGCAATGGCAATGGCTAAGTTGAGGCTCGACTCATCGGATGAATCGATGGTAATGGGTGTGGGTTGAACCGTTTGTTGTGTAGAGGTGAGATCCGTGTTGATGCGATCAAACATTCAGTTGGTAATACCTCAAGTGGGATGGTTTAAAGGAAGGCTTATAACGTAAGCCGAGAAAAAATTTAACGGGATTGTGGGACGTTCTGCGCCCCACAATCCCGGCTTAAAATACAAGCCTAAAGGAATAACTAAAGATTAAGAAACGTGTCTATTCTGCATCATAACTTGTACAGCATTGTAGCGGGTGTCATCGGCTTACAGCCGCCTTCTTAGTGCTTCGTAAAAACCAGTTGCGGGTGGCGATCGCCCGAGGGTGGATTAACTTCTTGTCATGCAATAGGTACTGAATCGTATAGTCACAGGTCATCCAGACGGCATGGTCAAGGTTTTGGAAGCTGAGTTTTCGCAGCGTGTTGAGATCTGTTGAATCGCCTCGTCCTGGTTCTAGACTGTCGGCTAGAAAAATAATGCAGCTCAGCACATTCATGCCAGGACGTCCTAGGGTGTGGTCTGCGATGGCGTCAAGAACGTCGCGATCGCCAATGCCAAACTCGTCACGGGCGACGATGGCTCCCACCATCGCATGGAGAAGATGGGGGTTGCTCTCAAATACCGGGTCAATGTCGATCCCTTCATCGCGAGCCTGTTTTAGCAACCGTTTGGGTTTGAAGAACTTTGCCAAATCATGCATGAGTCCTGCGTCTGCTGCTTTTTGTTCAGAGATGCCATAATGCTTTGCCAGGGCGATCGCCATCTCTTCTACCCGTAAAATGTGGTCGATGCGTGATTGTGGAACATTGTTGTTGAGCCAAGCCACCACTCGTTTGCGGAATGTCGGATCGTGGGTGTTGATAGAATCAAGCGGCATAAGACATTGGGTTAAGCTAACATTTCACCTATTTTGCATATTTTGGTGGTTGTCCTGCGCCGGAGGCGGGGACAACCATGCGATTTAAATAGCTAGCAATTTATCGTGAGTGATATGACTATGTATTCAGCAGCGTATGTATTCAGCAGCGTAGTTTAGAATCCTTTAGACCGATTAGATTGGCGTTGCTCAAGAGCGGGATGACTTCAACCTAAACTAATTCTAAAAATTAGTGCGTTGGGTGCGTTATTTCAATCTGATCGTCATAAAGCCCGCTTGTAAGAATTTACGTGTATATATTTATCGTATATATAAAAGAATCATCGCTGATTCCACAATCGAAGACCTCAGCAAGGCTTACTTAAGGTATTGATATCGATTCCCCCACGTTTCTCGATGTACGTTGAGTAGGTGACGTCAGGTCACAAAAGACTTTCATCCAATTTTCTACTGCTGCAGGGAGGATTGTGTCACTGTTCACCCTTGGAGAAGACTATTTCGTTGTCTGAACCCCTAATGCCTCATCTTCAAGATGCCATGATTATTGCGGCTCGTCGCACGCCTATCGGTCGTGTGGGTGGCGTATTCAAATCGGTACCTGTAGAAAAGTTGATGACTCCTGTGCTGCGATCGCTCCTTGAGGACACGGGATTAAAAGCGCCCCAGGTGCAAGAGGTCATTCTTGGCAATGCCATTGGTCCTGGAGGAAACCCGGCGCGAGTTGCGCTGCTGGAAGCTGGATTTCCTACGGCTGTGCCGGGTCTCACGGTCGATCGTCAGTGTGGGTCTGGGTTGGCGGCTATCAATATGGCGGCCCGAATGATTCAGTCTGGAGCAGCCCATATTGTCATTGCCGGGGGGATGGAGAGCAGCAGCACGGCTCCCTGGCGGATTGAGAAGCCTCGCAGTTTGCACGAAATGCCTCGCTTTGCCCATCGGTCACGGTTTGCACCGAATGCATTGGGAGATCCGGATATGGGGGTCGCGGCTGAAACCGTTGCTGAGCAATATTCGATCAGTCGCGATCGCCAAGATCAATATGCTTTGCAGAGTCATCAACGGGCGATCGCCTCTGTCGAATCTGATCGCTTTGTGAATGAAATCGCACCCGTCCCGCTCTCAGCGATGACCCATGTGAGCAAAGATGAATGTCCTCGCGCTAGCCTGACGCTCACGCGATTGGCAAAACTGCCTCCAGCTTTTCAATCTGGCGGTACGGTGACGGTTGGAAATGCTTGCCCCATCAACGATGGAGCAGCGGCGGTGTTGATGGTGTCGGGGGATGTTTTTCGGCGAATGGGTGCTCCGCCAGCACTGCGATTTGTGGATGCGATCGCTGCTGGGGTTGACCCAAAGATTCTAGGCATGGGGCCTGTGGCGGCGGTTCATCGGCTCATGCAACGACATCCGACACTGTCCCTGAGTGCCATTCCGTATGTTGAGTTTAACGAAGCCTTTGCTTCGCAGGTGTTGGCGTGTCTGGATGCGCTGAACTTGAATCAGGAGCGGGTCAATGTTGGGGGAGGAGCGATCGCCTTGGGGCACCCCTATGGCGCATCGGGTGCCATTTTAGTGACTCGCCTGTTTACGGAGATGGTGCGTCAACGCAAGAGGCTATCACAATTTCCTAATGACTTGTCAGAGTTAGGGCAGGACTCGCGTCTGCTGGGGTTGGCGACGTTAGGCATTGGTGGGGGGTTGGGCATTGCCACGCTGTTTGAGTCGCTGACATAAACATCTACCGATGATGACCGTCCATCCTACGGGTGGTGTGTTGTTAATCTACAATTCTCTTAGCTCATGTGAGGCAGCTGAAACGGATTGAAGTTTGTGTCTCGGTCGTAGTAGTCTTCGCGCTCTTGCTGTTTCAGCCAGCCTGTCAGCCAATAGGTTATGGGGGTAAACAGCACTTCGACTCCGCACTTAAAGATGTAGTTGGAGACGACAATCGCGATTAATAAATTGGTCGAAAAGACACCCGAGAAGGCGATCGCCACAAACAGAACCGTATCAATGCCTTGACCAATCAGCGTTGAGCCGATGGTTCGCAGCCACAGGCGTTTGCCCTGGGTCTTCACCTTTAGCTTGGCCAAGACAACCGCATTGGAAAACTCTCCAGCGAAGTAGGCAATCAGGCTGGCGAACACGATCCGGGGAGTGAGGCCGAGAATGTTGCTGTAGGCATCTTGATATGGCCAATCGGCGGCTGGGGGAAGAACGCCCACAATCATCAGCGTTACCGACATCAGCAGGGCGGAGATGAAGCCCAACCAAATGACCTTGCGCGATCGCCCATAGCCGTAAACTTCGGTGAGGATGTCGCCAAAAATATAGCTGAGGGGAAACAGCAGCGTGCCGCCATCAAAGGTAAACACGCCGAAATCAAGAATTTTGGTGGAGGTGATGTTGGAAATGAGTAGCACAGCGACAAACAGCGCCGTGATGGTGTCGAGATGACGAAATGCCTTTGGTTGATCCATCCGATGGTTGGCTCCCACAGCGTTGCAAACAGATCTCGTAAGGGATCTGCAAATAAAAAAGATACCCAATAGAGGGGCGGCGGGCGTCGCTCGTCGCCCCTCTATTGGTACTTTATTTTCTAGCAAGTCCCTAAATACAGGTCTAGTCAATTAGGACGATCATTGTACTCGCTTCTGTGCCGCTTGCTGAAATAGAGTGCAATACTCGTCGTGTCCTCCTGGAAAGACAACGTTTAAGCACAGCGGGTCGTGAGTATCGTTTGGGTCACAGGGGCCTTCCACAACGGTTTGCTGACGGCGGCCATCCTCGGCCGTCACAGACTCAAGTCGGAGGGGTTTTCGATTCAGCACTTCGCCGCCGCTGCTATCTACGTAAACGATGATGTGCCCCAGGGTCATCGCCTTGCCCACATCTTGAATGAGTTGCAGAAAGTGGCGATCGCTCCCGCCTCGGCGCACGGTTGTTTCTCCGTTGATGACCTGAACGGTGCTATTGACGGTGTCCCCCACGCCCACAATCAGCGGCATGTTTTCGGGTGCGAAGTGATCGAGCACAAGTTGGAGCAGAGCCTCGTGAGACTGGGGGGCTTGGCGGGCACTGAAGTCGGCTCCGAGGGGATAGTGCCCTGTGCGCTGATGGTAATAGTGATTGAGAATGGCAAGTACCCCGGCTTCTTTGACGGCTCCGCGCAGCATGAACTGGAAATCTGTAGTGCCGGAGTCTTGGTGGGTGACAGGCCGCAGGATTTCCATGCCATCGGCATCTCGTCCTAGGTTGGGGGCGTAGTGAACAAAGAAGGAGTCTGCCATGCCTTGGTGTGTGGCCTCGCTCAGCAAGTCGGTCATCAGCTTGGCCATGGTCTGCTGGAGTTGCCCGTAGCGATCGGGTGTAGAGGCCAATTGCTCATAAAACACGTTGAGATTGGCGGTGGGGGAGGCGGCATTGTCGAGGGTGGCGACGGTGATGCAGCGCTGGAGCTGTTCGGGATGGATGGCGTCGGGGTGTTGGCGAAAGAATGCGGTGAGCCGCTGCTGAATTTTTTGGGGTACCTGAGCCAAGAATTCCAGTTCTTGAGCGAAGACGCCAGGATAGTCTAAGGTGCCGAAGGCGTCTTGCCACTGGACGCCCCCGGCTGCAAGACCGGGGAGATAATAGCCCCCTTGCTGGGCGATGGATGTATCTTTTCCAGGAACATCACCTAAGGCTTTTTCCACGATGCGATTGACGCCGCGCTGACCCACATGTTCGCCATTGGTCAATACATAGAAGTGTGGCGCAAAGGACTGAACGGCTTTGACGTAGCCCACATCCATGATGCGAGTCAGGGGATCTTTCACGAGTCCCATGCAGACACCATCCAGGTCTTGGATGATGAGTAGGTTTGGGGTTTGGCTCAAGACCCGCTGCAACTCGTCGTGACGGAGGGAGAATTGTTCCTGATGGAGGGTAGACGGGGTGGCGGTTGGCATGGTGGAGGTGGGGTGAGGTGGGCAGCGGCACTCAAACACGGCACCACTCTACCATTTGCTGTTGGCATGACACTCCAGAATTTCATCTGTGCACATGGTGCAACCGTTTAGACTGTCGAGTGTTTGACAAGTTGGAAACATTGACTTCAATGCCATGACATACTCGGCTATCCTGTAGAAAATACTGCAATGCATTATGAGGATAGCCCCCATGACCCATGCCAATCCACAGGAGTCCGACAATCCGCTCGGAACTATCTCCATTTCGGATAGTTCTGGCGTGACCTTTGTCCAAGGCAATAACAATATTCAGGGTGACAACAACCAGTTGGTGATTGGCGATCGCAACCACGTGCAGCAGAGCCAGGGCACAGCCGCAGCACCTCCGCTTAGCAAAGAAGACGTGTTGGCATTGTTGGCGGAACTAGATGCCCTGATCAAGGGATCGGCATTACCGGAAGAGGCCAAGGACGACGCGGTGACCTATTTGAAGGCGGCCACCAAAGCGACTGAAAAAGACAAGCCCAAAGAAACCGTGAAAACGAACCTGGAGACGATGACCGAAACCCTGAGCGAAGCCAGCAAAACGGTGGAAGCTGGCAAAACCTTTTGGGATGCGGCACACCCCATCATGGTGAAGATTGGCACCTGGTTAGGCGTGGCAACCTTTAGCGCCTTACTGTAGTGCCTTACTTTAGAGACAGACGACAGGGACAGACAACAGGGACACGACATGGCTTGAGGTACTCAGTCCGAGGCATCCGGTTATTCTTGAAGAGAAAGATAATATCCCCAACCCATGAGCCAGCCCCAACCCCCTGAGTCTGAACCCAATAGCACTCCACCGATTACCATCCGCGACTCTGAGACGATCCATCTCGTCGCGGGTGATGGCAATATTCAGGGGAGCGAGAACCAGGCCGTGTCGGGCACAGGCAACCAGGTGACGCAAACGATCATTCAGAAGCAGGAGTTTCACCATCACGCGGCTCAAGCGGCGGCTAGCAAGCGGCCAAAGGCTGAACAGATTTTGCTGAACGCGGTAGCGACTGAAGTGACGGATCGTCTCAATCAGTCGCTGCACAATGCCGTGTTTATTAACCTGCCCAAAGAAAACCAGCGAGACCGGGTTCGTCGTCCGTGGGATGGAGACGTGAAAATTGGCACTGGGGAAAAGCAGCCCATTCCGGCTGGGCAGACAGTGTTTCAGGTATTTCGACAGGGCAACATCAGTGGCAAGCTGCTGCTATTGGGGGAGCCAGGGTCAGGCAAGACCACAACATTGCTCGACTTGGCACACCAGCTGGTTCAAACAGCCCAGGCGGATTCTGATGAGTCGATTCCGGTGTTGTTTAACCTGTCGTCGTGGGGCAGGAGGCCGGCATCAACAGGGGATGACCAGGCGACCAGCCTGGCCCGATGGATGGTGGATGAACTGAACTCAAAATATGGTGTGCGCAAGCAGGTGGGACAGGATTGGCTAGCCCACCAGACAGTCTTGCCGCTGCTGGATGGCTTAGACGAGGTGGCCGCGTCTCGACTGGTGGATTGTCTTTATGCGATCAATCAGTTTTTGGTGAGCGCGGCGGCTCCGGCTGGGATGGTGGTGTGTTGTCGGGAGGAATAATATGCCCAACTCAGTGAGGTGGCCGCGGATCGGCTGCATCTGAACAGAGCTATTTGTCTAAAGCCGTTAGACAGAACACAGGTTTGCCAGTATTTGACTCAACTCGACTGCACGAATCTGTGGAACATTCTGAAGCAGGATGACCACCTGTTGTCTCTGGTGCAAACGCCGCTGTGGTTGAGCTTGTCGGTATTGGCGCGGAAAGAGCTGGATCTGGTGGCCTGGAGTCAGGAACCCTCTCTGGAGACGCGACGAGAAACGCTGCTGGATGCCTATGTGCGGCGGATGCTGCATGATTGTCCGGTGCCATCACGGGCGTATGAGGGAACGCGACTGACAGAACCCGATGCACGGCAAACGCGCCATTGGCTGATCTGGCTGGCACAACGCCTGAAAGACGCATCCCAGGATGAGTTTTTGATTGAGCAGATGCAGCTCCAATGGATGCTCACAACAAAGGGACAGCAATGGCAGTATCGGCTGATTGGTGGGCAGAGTGTTGGGCTGATTGTTGGGCTGATTGTTGGGCTGATTGTTGGGCAGAGTGTTGGGCAGAGTGTTGGGCAGAGTGTTGGGCAGAGTGTTGGGCTGATTGTTGGGCTGATTTTTGGGGTGAGTGTTGGGCTGAGTGTTCGGCTGAGTGTTCGGCTAGATTCTATTGTTCTGGTGGAATCGTTCGATCTGTCCTTTTCGCGCTTCGCGCGAAAAGAATTTTTTCGAATCCTGATTGGTGGGCAGAGTGTTGGGCTGATTGTTGGGCTGATTGTTGGGCAGAGTGTTGGGCAGAGTGTTGGGCAGAGTGTTGGGCTGATTTTTGGGCTGATTTTTGGGCTGATTTTTGGGCTGATTGGTGGGCTGAAAACAGATATCCAAACCCGAACACAACCAAATCAAGGCATTCGCCTGTCGGCAAAAAATACAGCGATTTTGCTAGGAATTTCTCTCGTCCTGGCACCTCTTCTGTACCTTGGATTGTCAGCTGCCCTTCCCACAGTGCTGTCAGCCGATGACATTCCCCGCATGATGGCTGTTGTAATGGCTATGCTTTTTTTCGCAAGTTTCTATCTCGGAGGAGGACTCGCCTGCATCCAGCATGTTGCGCTGCGCCTTGTGCTCTACCGTAGTGGTCGCATCCCCTGGAACTATGCCCGATTCCTCAACTTCTGCGGCGATCGACTGTTGCTTCAGCGGGTGGGTGGGCGCTATCGGTTTATCCATAAGCTGGTGCAAGAGCATTTTGCGGCGATGCCCCTTGGGGGGAGGCCGGAGCGAGGGCGGTGAACACGTGTGCAATTTTGGATTTTGGGGAATATGCAGATTAGAGATCTGCAATCAAATAACCTCCCACAATTAGGCAACCCTTCCGTAGGGGCGCACAGCCGTGCGCCCCTAGGCTGTGCGGGTCGCACGGCGCGCCCCTACGGCCCCTACGATTGGTATGTTATTGCGCCCCTACGGTTGGTATGTTCTTAAGACGGGCGATCGCCCGTTTTGGCGTTCTGTCTTCTACTGAGCGGTGCTGTCCCAAATGCGAATGTGAATGCGATCGCCTGCGTTTCGTTCGATCACCCCTTGCAGATTGCCTTGGCTAAATCGGTATTCATTCTCGTCTCGTTCACGCACAGCATCTAGCCCCTGCTCAATCTCCCGCGTCAGTCCACCCCGCGTCATCCCGTTCATCGCCACTCGAATGGCCAAGCGGTCAATGCCTTGAGAAAACTCCGCTTCCGTTTGACGCACCGTGCGATCGGCTCCATAGGTATAGGCCAGGGTAATGCGATTGGGCACCACGTCATAGCGGGCATAGGTCGTGTTTGGCAAGGCTCCGTTTCCACTGCTGGTCGGTGCTCCTAGCCGCCCTTCAACCGACGACTGAGTCGTGCCCACCGGAAAGCCTGGAATCGGCGGCAGGGCACTGGGATTGTCGGCAGCGGGGTCTGGCTCTGACTCGTCATCATCGTCGCGACCATCGTTCCGTCCCGATGCTTCCGAGGAAGATGAGTCGGTCTCCGACTCGTCTTGAATTGGAGTCTGGGTTGATGGCGGTAGCGGGTCAGCGATGTCAGGCGTATCTGTGGGTTCCTCTAGATCCGTCGCTATTTCTGGATCACGGTCAATGGCTTCGGAACCATCGGGATTCACCTCTTCTGATGCATCTTGTCGATTGGCAACAGACTGGTTCCACTGGTGGCGGAGCCAAAGGGCTGCCCCGATGCCCGTTGCGCCAATGGCAAGAGATGCAATGACTGGAACCAACAAACATCCCAGCCAATTGGTGGATTTCGAGACCCGCTCTGTCGGTCGGCTGGGCGGATGCTGTCGTCCCACGGCAACGGTGCGGTCGGGCGATCGCTGAGGACGCTGCTGCTGGCCTCTCGCGTGCTCCAGATTAGTCGGCGCATAGGAGGGATGGTTGGGCAGCACGGCAACGGTCGGTGCTGTTCTGGGAGGAGCCGGATGAGGTGAGGCGACATGACCCGGTTGTGGGTCTAGTCGAGTTGCGGGGGCAAGGGGCGGCAGCTCGACATCGGGCAAGAGAGCCAGCCAAGTGGCGATGGTTTGGGGGCGATGGGTCAGTTCAACTGCCATCCCTGCAAGAATTGCCGCGTCGAGAGCCTCACTCAGGTCAGCGTTAATGTCGCGGGGAGTGGTCAATGTTTGGCGATCGCGCAACACCGCTGAGACCGGCACCCGTGCCGTCACCATGGCATAAAGGGTGGCGGCTAATCCATACACATCAGTCGCAGTCGAACGCTTTGCCTGCGATAGATATTGCTCGACAGGTGCGTAACCTTCGGAGAGAAAGCTGGTATGAGTTTGGGTCATTCCAGGGGTGAACTCACGGGCAATGCCAAAATCAATCAAGATGGCATCACGGGAGCCTTCTCGAATGATGATGTTTTGTGGTTTCACATCTCGATGCAATAACCCACTAGAATGGATGATTTGTAAGGCGTTCCCCAACTGCCTGGTGTAGTGAATGGCAAGGGCTTCTGTGAGGGGGCGATCGGGAAACAGAATGGTATCAAGGGTTTCTCCTCGAATGTAGTCCATGACCATATAGGGCGTGTCATCTTCGACGAAGAAGTCGCTGATCCGCACAATATGCGGATGACTACAGAGCGCCAAGCGCCGTGCTTCATCCTGAAACCGCTGCTTGAGCAGATCTAAATCTGCCCCTAACCCAGGCGATGATTTTAGGGTTTTGATCACAACCGTCTGCTTCAGGGCATGATGGGTCGCCTTGAACGTTACGCCAAATCCGCCCTGTCCGAGGGGTTCATCCAGGGTGTATTTGCCTGATTGCAGCCTTTTTCTGACCTGTGGATCCATGATGGGAATCAGTTTCAAAACCTAGATGATTATAGCCGTGTCGTGAAAAGTTCAGTTGGCAACAAACGAATATTGTGGACACTCATGCTCAAAATCATCGCAGTAATCATCAAGGGCTGGGCAGTGGGTTGGGACAGTTGGCTAAATTCACGCACTGTCTTCTTTAAATAGCTCGGCGTTATTAAACTAAAAACCTGGGGAGGGG
>JBCCWF010000028.1:0-25588 GCA_039194035.1 Cyanobacteria bacterium P01_E01_bin.6
AAACTAATCTTGGTGCCTTTTCTAAACCCCCCTTGCAATTTTTTAAAGAGCACCTTGTTTTTGGGGCGCCCCTGGCGCCCCCCAAAACCTCATGTCTTCGTTGTAATTTTGAGACGTTTGCTAAGTCATCTGCCTAAACTGATTTTTGGTTTATCTTCATGGCCGAAAGTGCAGACACGCTTGAAGAACAGATAGACTGTCAGATACACCAATTGATTCATCCTCATCATTGTTACGACTTCGTCATGACTTTACAGCAGAACCAGCAGACTGAACCTGAGCATCAGAACGCTACTCCCAATCACCTCCCATCAGATCAGAAGGAAACGCGCGATTCCGATGCGCCCCAACCTAACCCAGCATCAGCTCCAGCAGAAACTACATCTGCCGGGGTCAAGCTGTTTAGTGTGGATAATGTTGTGACGGTGGCGATC
Organism: Cyanobacteria bacterium P01_E01_bin.6; assembly: GCA_039194035.1. Classification (GTDB taxonomy): domain Bacteria; phylum Cyanobacteriota; class Cyanobacteriia; order CAKZMO01; family CAKZMO01; genus JBCCWF01. Next base: position 435 of record JBCCWF010000028.1, read on the forward strand.
GCCCTCGTCATTGCGTTGTTGATTCGAGTCTGGGTCGCTGAACCTCGCTATATTCCATCCGATTCCATGCTGCCGACGCTGGAAGTGGGCGATCGCCTGGTGATTGAAAAAGTATCAAAATGGTTTCGGTCGCCTCATACCGGGGATGTTGTTGTTTTCACATCGCCAAAACTACTTCAAGAGATGGGGTATGGCGATCGAGACGTCCTCATCAAACGTGTCATTGGAACCCCAGGACACGAGATCAGCATTCAATCGGGCAGTGTTTATATCGACCAACAACAGTTGACTGAACCATACATCGCAGAACCCGCCAATTATTCACTGCCACCCATCATTGTTCCAGCGCACTATTATTTGGTGTTTGGAGACAACCGCAACAACAGTAACGACTCTCATGTTTGGGGCTTTTTGCCAGAAGAAAACGTCATTGGTCGCGCCGTCTTTCGCTTTTGGCCTCTGGAACGCACGGGCATTTTGACCTAAATATCCTTCGTGCCAGTTTGCAGTCGTGATAGGTCACAGTCGTGACAGCAAGTAACGCTCGTGCAACGCACGAGCGTTACTTGCTGAACATCAATTTCAGAACTCAAGTCAGAGCAGTGCATTGGGGAAATACATCAAAAAATACAAGACGTTGTATTCCACGCTACGGTGTTGAGGTGTGTGATCGGCATCGTAAGTAGATGGTCATCATTAAACGTATTCTTCCAAACCCTGTGCCGCCTGCGCAGCGGGCGGCACAGGGTTTGAGGTTTTGGTTTTAATTACGTCCAGGCACTTATCTATTTATGATCGAAATCAATCGTCTAATCTCACGTCGAGCATCTAGGCATATTCCCCATGACTGTTTTCGTTCCTGCCCGCAATGAACTCCGGGCCTGCCTGTCGTTATCTATTCCTCTTGCCAGTGCCCAGCTTGCCCAGTCCATGAATGGATTTGTTGACACCTTAATGATGGGAACCCTTGGCAGCCAATATTTGGCAGCAGGGGGACTGGGTGCTACCACCTTTACTTTTCTGCAGTTGATCAACACAGGTCTCCTCTCTGCGATTAGTCCGCTCGCATCCGAGGCTCATGGTCGAGGAGAGTCTGATTACGTTGCCCAAACAACGGTTCAAGGGCTTTGGCTATCTTTTGTTGTCTCGATACCGGTCACGATTCTGTTGTGGAACTCTGCTCCGCTTTTGAGGATGCTAGGGCAAGAAGAAACCATCACCGTTTTAGCCGCAAGTTACCTTCGTGCGATCGCCCTAGGATACTTTCCGGCACTCCTGTTTGTTGTCCTCAAAAACTTCGTATCTGCTCTGTCTAGACCTAAACCCGTGATGGTCATCATGGTGGCCGGTGTTGCTCTCAATGCGATCGCTAATTACTTATTTATTTTTGGAGCGTTTGGGTTCCCTGCTCTGGGATTAGTGGGAGTTGGGTGGGCTAGCACGGTTTCCTATTGGGTGATGAGCATTACTCTGGGAGCCTACATTCTTTGGCGATCGCCCTTCAAAGCCTATCGAATCTGGCATCGCATCACTCAAATTCGCTGGCACATCCTTCGAGAAGTTTGCAGGTTAGGGCTGCCTATTGCCATGCTAGCCATCTTCGAAACAGGATTGTTTAGTCTCACCACGTTTTTGGCTGGGCGCTTCGGCTCCTCCACCTTAGCTGCGCATCATATTGCTCTCCAAACGGCTGCCATCTGCTTTATGGTGCCATTCGGTATCTCCCAAGCCACAACTGTGCGGGTTGGCCAATTTATCGGACAATGTCAGATCTCTGCTGCTCGGTTGGCTGGGTATGTCGGTATTGCAACGGGAGCGGCATTTATGGCTGTGATGGCGTTGCTCATGATGATACTGCCCAAAACCATCATTTCTCTCTACTTAGATCTAGACGATCCACAAAACAGCGAGGTTATCACAATCGCGATCGCCCTCCTCGGAGTGGCTGCAATGTTTCAAATTCTTGATGGTATCCAGGTTACCGCTCTGGGAGCCTTACGAGGCATCAAAGATACGCGCATTCCGATGGGCATTGGCATCATCGCCTATTGGGGAATCGGGTTCACTGGAGGATATATTTCTGGTTTTCAACTTGGTATGGGTGGCGTTGGACTATGGTTAGGATTAGCAATGGGACTCGGTGTTGCAGCGATCGCCCTAACCTGGCGATTCCATTACCTCATGCTGCTTCCTGGGCGATCGCCACACCCATAATAAAAGGAAGCTATAGCGCTGTGCGGGTTGATTGAGTACGGTGACGTGGGGCGTGCCGCGCCCCACATCACCACTTTTGCACTTGACGCGATTGCATACCGCTATAAATAAACTCACCTTAAAAAACTGGGGAGCGCCCCTCAGGGGCGCTCCCCAGTTTTTTAAGGTGAGTTTTTAGTTTAATAACGCCAAGCTACTTATTACTCTAAGCCACTTCAAGCCAATCAAAGATGCAGCCTAATTGATCGAGTGAAATCAACCCGTATTGCCACAGAATCATCGGAAGCTGAGTCGAATGCTCAGGATGGCGAAGAGCAGTCTGAACAGCACGCTCTGGAATCAAGAGTTCGTCTTGCAAAAACCGGATGAGAGGCGTTAATTGGGTGGTCGTCATGATCAAAATCCTGCAAGAGCGGAAAATATCAGGGTACGTTCGTCACCATGGAGATGTCCGAATTAGGTCTTCAATGGTCAACATCGTGCTCACAGATAATTCCCGAATTTTCTGTATGTTTAGCATGACGGGTGAACCTGAAATTCACCTGACGGGTATCTGAAAAAATCATGAGCGCATTTATAGCAGTCCACACGTAGGTTAGGACATATATTTTTGTAGAAAGCCGCGCGGAGCGCGGCTTTCTACAAAAATATTGGTTCAACTTACGCGCGGAGCGATATATATTCCTACTGTCAAGGGTCTTAGGACATGTTTGTGTAATCGTGAGGTGTTGAACAAAATATTTCTGATGACGGCAATAAAAGCGACTTTGTTACATTTGAACAGCTTTTGACATAAAGATTTTCAAAGACTTTATACGATAGATAAGAAGCTATCAATCTACGCGCAATGTATTGATTTTCTTCGTAGTTGAAAGCCATTCTTGTCATGGAAGTAGAAACATTTGGGTTAGTAGCTACGTCAATATAAGTAAATTTAAGCGCGAGTTTATTACTGAGAGACCCACAGGGTCAATTCAGTCGGTCGCGATGAAAACAGGGTTTCAGATCGCGAGAACTGGCGTAATAAGCCATTGAATAAGTTGCGTTTCAGGCATCACCTAAGTGCCCCCCTTCATGCCTACCAGCCGTGAAATGCACAACAATCTACTCTTGCCACTTAGAGATTTCAGAGTCGATGTATAACGCATGTTGACACAAGCTTTATGCGTCTTGTCACCGGATTGAACCAGGGCAACCGATTCTTGGTGAGTGTTGAGTAGTAATCTAGTCATTGTTCTCGTTGAAACCAACGAAAGCATCTCCATTCGCTTGGCTAGGGTTTCGCCAAGTTGTCCCAGAAGCAGTCAGAAGAGGCCGTCTCAATGAAAAAACTATGTCTCCAATTATCCCAAGAAGACAACGACCAAAATTATTTTGATTGTTTACAGCAAGCGTTATGCGATAGCCTCGGAATCGGCAGCTGCAACATCAATAAGAGAACCCAACAGGTCCTCATTTACTTCGATCCGTTCACGGCAAATCTTGCTCAAATTCGAAGAATCATTGAAGATGCTGGCTTTAGGGCTGAACCCATTATTCAGTGATTCAGTGATGCCGATCAGTGACCGTCGAAGCCCTAATAAACTATCTCGGGAATTTTTGATTTTTATTACTAAAAAAAATGCGCTGTGGAAAGAAAATATCCACAGCGCATTTTTTTATTAAGACGTTGAGCCTATTCAGGATGTTGTGAGGATAACCCTAGCCAACATCCAGCCCATTGCTAAGGAGCGAGTGCATGTCCTCGTAATAAACTACCAACAGTCTTCGCTGTAATCTTGAGCTGAGTCAGCGGATTGGCAGGAACGACTGTTTTGTAGAGGTAGCTGTCAAACGTTAGCTTTTGAACATCTAGGTCACTACACATCTCAACGAATGCTTCACGGGTCGCATCTGAGCGATAAAACACACGCTGGAGCAAGTCGAGCACAAGGTAGGTCATGCCGTATTGCTTATCCCAACGCTTGATGTAGACCTTCAAATCGGCTTCTGTTGGAATGCGCGCACCATTCTCAGAAAACTCAACAATTGCCTCAGCACACATCCGAGCAGACTTGGCAGCGAAGTAAATCCCTTCGCCTGACGACTTGGTAACTGTACCGGCGGCATCACCCACCAACGCAACGCGTCCAACAACCCGTCGAGGACGAGGATGCTCTGGAATGGGATGAGCTTCTACCTTAATGATTTCGCCGCCTTCAATTTTGTCTGCAACGCGAGCACGGAGACCTGCCTGAAGCTTTTTAATATCAGCCTGGTTGACCTTCATGGTGCCGGTGCCGACTGCTACGTGGTCATACTTAGGAAACACCCATCCATAAAAGTCGGTAGATACGTCGTCTCCGACGTACATTTCCGCCATGTTTTGGTAACGGGCCATCTTATCTTCAGGCAACCGGATACGCTCTTGGAAGGCGATCGCATAGTTGTAGTCGCCCGCATCAATAGCTCGCGCAATGCGAGAGTTTGCGCCATCTGCACCAATGACCACATCTACATCAAGGGACCTGAAATTTCCCTGTTGATTGCCATCGGAGTGGTCTTTGTAGTGAAGCGTGTAAGGTTCTCGCGCACTCGTTGGAATATCTAAGTTATAGACCGTTCCATTGATGAGCTTAGCTCCTAACCGCTCGGCGCGATCGCGCATGAAGCCATCCAAGACTTCACGGCGGCACATACCGATGTACTCGCCTTCATTGCGAATCCTGATATCAGCCACCTGATTTGACGGAGAAATCATCTCCATATTCGTCACGCGGCGATCGATAATCTCTGGTGGCAACTCAAATTCATCAACCATGCATAGAGGAATGGCCCCACCACAAGGCTTTGCATTATCAAGTTTCCGCTCAAAAAGGTAGGTCTCGATACCTGCCTTTACAAGGGTCTCAGCAGCAGATGAACCTGCTGGACCCGATCCGACAACAGCAACCCGTAGTGTCAACGGTATCCCTCCAAACGTTTGCTATACACGGGATGAATCGTATCACGGAGTTCCGTATCTCTCGGCAAGAAGACCGAAGGATATAAACGGAATGATACAGAGCGTAATAAATCGCCAACATATTGAACGATCATCAATCGTTTGTATAGATGCATATCGCGATATCTAACACGTTCGATCAAGCCATGGTCGTTCAGGGTTTTGAAGTGATTGAAATTCAATTAGAGGGACGTAAACAGGCGATCGCCCGCCCAGACAATGCCTCTACAAACGCTTCATCCAGAGGCAAATGTTGTACAAGCAATCGATAGTAAATTGGCCCATACAAAATATCCATCGCGATATCTGGATCAAGACTCGAATCAAATTCACCCGATTCGATGCCCTGTTGAATGACCTGTCGAGCGGCATCGCGACGAGGATTGAGGAAGCGATCGCGAAAGTTTTCTAACGCCCCCGGATCGCACTGCCCCTCTGCAATGATCTGCGCAACAATTCGCCCAACATCACCACCAAAGACTTGCACGACTCGCCCCATTTGGTGAGATAACGCGTCAGCAGCCGTTTCTGTTTCTAGAAACGGCAGGCTCGTCTCGACCTGAGCTAGAAACGCATCCACGATGACTGCCGCCTTGCTCGGCCACCAACGATAAATCGTCGTTTTACCCACCCCTGCGTCTCGGGCGATCGCCTCGATAGAGATTTGCCGCACACTCATGTCTTTCAGGAGTTTCCAGGTTGCCGCCAAAATCGCTTGCTCAGATTCGAGCGATCGAGGTCGTCCCATCGGCGAAGGGGCTGGGACAACCGATTTAATCTCGGCGGTTTTCGATGATTGACCTGAAGTGAGTTTCTTTTTTTCAGAAGACTTCTGTTGCGCCATTTCTTTTCTCCTCAAGAACTCCAAGCTCTGTTCAACTATATATACGATACGCCTCGAAAAGAAAGTTACTTACAAGACTTGACACTTTCGATACGGATCGTTTACAAAATATATATACGAAACGAATCGTTTTAGTAGTCAATCAATTAATGGTTAAGGAGATGACGTTCATGACGCATTCTTTTTCAAAATTGATTTTATCGGGACTGATGAGCTTCAGTTTGATCACGAGTGTCCGAGCTGCACCTAGTCTGGGAAATGCCTATATTGCCGACTCAATTCCATCCATGGCAGAGAAATTTGTTGAGGGTTCAGAACAGGAGCGTATTCGTCGGTGAACATCTGACGACAGATGCTTAATCCGCTAACAAAAGTAGGGACAAAAACCATACGAGATTTAAGGAGCATGACTAACCTATGACGACTCAACCAAACATCCTTGTTTTAGGGGCTACGGGTAAAGTTGGTGCCGAGGTTGTTCGGATATTGGCAGAATTTGACGATGTCAACGTTATTGCAGGGGTTCGTTCACTCGAAAAGGCTCAACACCTCAAAGACCAGAGCATTGAAATACGTCATATCGATCTTGATCGGCAAGAAACCCTTGCCCCCGCGCTGAACGGTGTCACTCGGGCATTGCTGCTGAAGGGATACACCGTTGATATGCTCAAGCAAAGCAAAGCCTTTTTGGATACAGCCAAGCAAGCGAGGGTCGAGCATATCGTCCATATCGGTGCATCTGGTGCTCCCACCAATGAGGTTGCCCATTGGGGCTGGCATCAGTTCATCGAAAAATACATTGAAGCATCGGGCTTTCGTTATACACACCTCCGCCCAGAGGCATTCATGCAAAACATTACAGGGCCAGGTTATCGGTGGTTAGAGGAAAATCGGATCCTCAACTATGCAGGCAACGATCCGTGGAGTTGGCTGGATTGTAATGACTTGGCATTGGTCGCGGCTACAACATTACACGATGCTGAGACGTATGCAGGACAAACTATTCGACTGGGCTACGATGGCAAAACATTTGAGGAAATTGCTCAAATGTTAACCGACGTCCTCGGCACGCCCTTCTATGCTGAAGACCGCTCACCAGAGGAATTTCTGGACAATGCCCTACAAACAGGTGCTGACTCTGCCTACATGACCTGCATTTACAATCAATTCAAGTTGAATGGGGAAGGCAAAATCCCCAATGCAGGAGCAACGTTTGAAAATTTTGAGACTATTACGGGCAGAAAGCCGATGACGTGGCGAGATTTTATCGTCAAACACCGCGAAGAATTGATTACTGGTTAGCACGCTTTTTTACAGCATCATCTTCAACTAGAGGAGATAAAGACAATGGAACGTCAACACCCCAAACGAGCACTGGTGACTGGTGGAAATAGAGGAATTGGCTTTGCGATCGCCCACGGGTTGCTAGCCCAAGGCTACGATGTCGTCATTACGGCACGCTCTCTGGACAAGGCCAAACAAGCGACTGACAAATTAACCGCCGAAAACCTTCCTGGAAACGTCACGCCCCTTGAACTCGATGTGAGTGATGATCACTCCATTGAACAGGCTGCCCAAACGATGGTTCAGTACATTGATCGACTGGATGTTTTAGTCAACAACGCCGGAATTTTGCCAGACGATGGTGTTCATCTGCTCACGGTTTCTCGCGAGATCCTGGAAGCTGCGATGACCACGAATACTTTTGGGGTTATTCGCATGGTGCAAGCGTTTTTACTGCTATTGGAAAAGTCTCAAGATGCTCGAGTCATCAATGTTTCGAGCGGAATGGGTGCCCTTGATGGCCTCACTTCTACATCCCCCAGCTATTGCCTCTCGAAACTCGCCTTGAATGGGGCCACGATCATGCTGGCTCAATCATTGCGATCGAGTGGTATTGCTGTGAACTCGATGTGTCCAGGGTGGGTGAGAACGGATATGGGTGGCACATCCGCACCGCGATCGCCTGAACAAGGGGCGGACACTGCAATTTGGCTAGCAACACAGGCGTCCCACCATGAAACGGGAAAATTTTGGCGCGATCGCACCGTGATTGATTTTTAACGTGTGTTCCAATTTCTATTTTGTAAGTGAGATGTTATGACACGAAATCCAGATCGAGACATTCATGTCATCACGATTGCAGCGCTTAGCTTATCTGCGCTGATCGAAGTTATCGCTATGTTGTGAGTCGGCATAGACAATCACTCTTCATTCATCCGCTTCGTAATGTTGATCGCACAAAAAAACTGTCGTTTCAGAAGGTAATTTGCGATGAAAGCAATATGGTATGAGCACCCTGGAAAGGCCGAAGATGTCTTGCATTACGGTGACATGGAAACACCTGAACCCGGCGGCGGCGAGGTACGAGTGCGAGTTCACGCATCGGGTGTTAATCCCTCCGATACGAAGTTTCGCAGTGGCTGGATGGGACTCCAACAGCCCTATCCCCGAACCATTCCCCATAATGACGGTGCAGGCATCATTGATGCAGTAGGTGAGGAGGTCTCATCAGAACGCATTGGAAAGCGAGTCTGGATCTATGAGGCTCAGCGTGGCTCAGCATTTGGTACTGCTGCGGACTATGTGGTGGTTCCCAGTCATAAGGCTGTGAGCATGCCACAGAATCTTGAATTTGCTGCCGGAGCTAGCCTCGGTGTTCCAGCGATGACCGCACACTTTTTGGTGTTCAGTGATGGGCCTGTTGTGGGTAAAACGATTCTGATTCATGGCGGAGCTGGCGCAGTGGGCCTCTATGCTATCCAGCTAGCGAAATGGGGTGGAGCCAAAACGATCCTGGCAACAGTGAGCAATGATAAAAAGGCTGCGATCGCCCAAAAAATGGGCGCAGACCATGTGATCAACTACCGCCAAGAGGATGTTGTGAAGAGAGTGCGAGAGTGGGTTGGTAACAAAGGGTGCGATCGTATTTTAGACGTCGCGTTGGCTGCCAACATCCACCTCAACTCAGAGCTCATCGCTCACAATGGCGTTATTGCCGCCTACGAATCAGGGGATGCTCCCAACGTCGAGATTCCTTTTTACGACCTACTCTACAAAAATGCAACCCTACGCACTGTTTTGGTCTATGCCATGAGTGACGAAGCCCATGCTGCTGCCGCGCGAGATATCAATCAGGCGATCGCCGATGGAGCCATCACACACCTCATTGCTGCGCACTATCCCCTGGCCGAAACAGCCGCCGCCCATGATGCTGTCGATAGCGGTACGTTAATGGGCAAGGCTGTCATTCATTTGACTTGAACCCAAACCATATTGGGAACTACAGTTCCCAACCGAGACAAGGTTTAACTGAGGAATTTTTATCATGGACACGCTATTACAATATCCACCTGCATCACAACCCTTCAATCTCGGCGGTGACTTAACCGTTAATCGTCTTGGGTATGGAGCGATGCGTCTGACCGGACAACCCGGTAACTTTGGGCCTTATGCTGACTGGGACGGGGGAAAAGCCCTCCTGCGTCGTGCTGTTGAACTGGGGATAAATTTTATTGATACCGCCGAAGCCTATGGCCCTGGTGATAATGAAGCCATTATCGCCGATGCGTTGCATCCATATTCTGCAAACTTAGTGATTGCGACCAAGGGCGGGATTCACAAACCTTCTCTTGATAATATTCAAGCGAACGGTAGTCCTGAATATCTACGACGTGGTGTTGAGGGGAGTTTGCGGCGATTGAAACGAGATTATATCGATCTTTACCAACTCCATCGTCCCGATCCAAAAATTCCCTTCGCTGAATCAATCAAAGCATTGGCCGAGTTGCGACAGGCAGGCACCATTCGACATATTGGTTTATCCAACGTTTCCCTAGAACAACTCCAAGAAGCCCAGGCGATTGCCCCCATTGCGTCCGTTCAAAATCGCTTCAGCCTTATAGACCGCAGCCATGAAGCCATCTTGGACTACTGCACCTCGCAAAATATCGCGTTTATCCCGTACGGTTCTCTCGGTGCCCATCCACTCCGGCGAGGTGCGCCCATTGCTCAAGCCGAAGGTGTTCTGGCAGACCTGGCTCACACTCACGGCGTCAATCCCACTCAAATTGCCCTGGCATGGCTACTCCATCGTGCCCCCAACATCATCCTAATTCCAGGAACCACCACGATTGCTCACCTGGAAGACAACGTAAAAGCAGCGTCGTTACACTTATCAACGTCAGATGTTGCTCAGCTCAATGCATTGTCAGACAAACCGTGATTCATCGACATAGCTTGACGAGTTTTACGAATCTCGAATACTCGTCATTCGGTTCATTATTTTTGCAAATTGCTTTGCTTCTGATGCATCAAGATGTTGTGCAAAGTAATTCACAATCCCTGCTTCATAAACAACCCACATCCGTTCCAACATGCTAAGCCCGTCGTCTGTTATCACCGCAAAGGCACCACGGCGATCGCCCGAACATTGTTCACGAGTCAATAGTCCAGCAGATTCTAGACGATTCACCAGTCGTGTCGTATTGCTGCGGCTCAGCAACACCGCTTCAGCTATCTCATGAAGTCGGCGCTTCTGCCCAGGGGACTCTGACAGAACAAAAAGAACGTCGTACCAGCTGAGTGGCGGCAACGTTGCGGCAGCCAAATCCTGCTCAATGTGTTCCATCACAGTTACATAGGCAACCAGAAACTTTCGCCATGCAAGATTATGGGCTGCACTGAGATAAGGTGACATCCGCTGATTCCAAATAACAACTGTCCTTATAAGTCGCTAGACATCATTAAACCTACCCTTTCAAAGTCTGTATTGCCCACTGCTTAGGCAGCACAGACTTTGGGTTTCTGGGTTTAATTACGACAAGCTACTTGGATTGTTTAGTTGCAATTGCAATCAATTTAGAGTATCGCTAATATAGTTGCAATTGCAATCAATTTGAATATTCAACGTGACTTGGTAAACTTCTCAAAATGGCAACGAAGATATGAGAGTTTGGGGCATGTGTCACCCGCCCTAAACCCTCGTTCCTCTGTAACTTTTGCCAAGTCGTGATTCAAGCCGTTCCCAAACATACTAAAAAGGACGTTGTCATGTCAGTTCCCCGTCTAGAACTCGTTAGTTATCATCTGTGTCCCTACGTTCAGCGCGCTGTAATCACCCTAATTGAAAAGGATATTCCTCACGTACGAACGTATATCGACTTGTCAAACAAGCCAGATTGGTTCCTGGAAATGTCTCCATTAGGGAAAGTACCATTGCTCAAGGTGAATGATGACGTTTTGTTTGAGTCTGCTGTGATTTGTGAGTATTTGGACGAAATAACTCCTGGATCGTTGCATCCAGATGACGTGCTGCAAAAAGCCAAACATCGGAGTTGGATAGAATTCGGGTCTAGCATCCTCAATGAAATTGCTGGGTTGTACAACGCTAAAAACGCTGACCTATTTGAGCAAAAGCGTTTTGGATTAATCCAGAAATTTAGATGGGTTGAACAAAACCTTGAGCACACTCCTTATTTTTCGGGCAATTTGTTTTCGCTGGTGGATGCAGTGTATGGGGCAATCTTCCGCTACTTTGATGTGTTTGACGCCATTGCAGATTTCGAGGTCTTTGCTGATGTACCCAATGTTCGAGATTGGCGTCAATCTCTTCGTGCTCGACGGTCCATCCAACAGGCCGTTACTGAGGATTATCCTCAACAACTCCTTTCGTTCATAAAGCGGCGTAACGCCTATTTGTCCGACATGATTGTGTAGGCTGACGTTAGAGCGATCGCCAATAACCAAAATGGGACGGAGGTTTACGTTAAGATGATGTACGTCTGATTCTCCTCAATGGAGCTATGGTGTAAGTACCTATGTGTGATCAACACTAAAACCCCAAATCCTGTGCCGCCCGCGCAGCGGGCAGCACAGGATTTTGAATGATATGTTTAATTGTGGCTAGCTACTTACATATAAATGGAGAATAGGGGAATCGAACCCCTGACCTCCAGGGTGCGATCCTGGCACTCTACCAACTGAGCTAATTCCCCTTGAAAGACTAGTATCTTAGCATCTGTGTTTGAGCATCAGCGATGACCTAAGCTGCTGTCTGCCCTGTTTCAATACCTTCAAATACGCGCTGAATGCGATCAATTTCCAATTCATTGAGATAGTCAACAGCCCAGTTAGCTTGACGCTGCATCATATGAAATGGGTAGGTGTTTGCAACGCCGACAACCGACATTCCGGCACGCTTTGCGGCGGTGATTCCGGCCGGGGTATCTTCCAACACCAAGCAATCTGCTGGCTGTAAGTCGAGGTCAGGATTTAGTGCATTCAATCGTTCAACAGCGAGAAGATAGCCATCGGGTTCTGGTTTGCTTGTTGTAATGTCATCAGCAGACACGATCACCAAGAAATCGTCAGTCATATGACTTCGTTCAAGAACCAGTTCGATTTCTTCGCGGAGCGCTCCACTAACGACCCCAATAGGAAGACGAGCTGCTTTGAATTGATACAGCGCATCAGCAACGCCCGGATAAATGGGCAGTGGATTAAGGGTGGTCAACATCTGGATGTAGCGTTTTGATTTTTTATGAATGAGGGTATCCAGATAACTGTCTGTTGGTACGCGACCTCGTCGAGTCAACAGCTCAATCAAGCATGCGCGATCGCTTCGACCAAGGCATACTTCTCGATATTCTCTAGGGTTGGGGCGAATGTTCTCCTCCAACAAAATTTCTTCCAATAGTCTCTGATGAAGGGGTTCATCATTAATGATGACGCCATTGAAATCAAATAAAATAGCTTTGAGTGTCATCAGTCTCAATCGTGCACTTTTCTAGTGAATACTAATACTTTAATCATGACATGATCTAGAAAATCTCTAAGGTATGCTAAGACTTACCTGTTTTGCGTATTTTGGTGGTTGCCTCCCGCGGGGGGCGGGAGGCAACCACGCGATTTAAATAGCTAACAGCGTATGATGATGATGGCTTATTCATGATTTCGGGCATCATGAGTAGAATAGAAAATTAGAAAACTGTTTCTCTTCGACGGGCAGTGCATCATGTTAAAACGAGTCCTCAAGCCAGGTGACATTCACCTTATGGCACCGGATGAAGAATATTGCCGCATTATTTATGAGCGGCAGTGGAATGCACCCGATATTTTCAACCTAAGTGTTGAACTTTATGACAAAGGGGGCGTTCGAGTTCGGCAATCGTTCCAAAAGGTGAATGCAAAGGATGAAAAAAGAATCCTTCAAGACGTGATTGGGGATGGATGGGAAACTATCTTCACTCAAGACTACGAAGATTGGTTGATTCGTTGCCAGAAACGTCCACGCACGTCTTCATCTGGAATTCGGTACTTGTCACCAATTGCCAGTGATAGTGGCAATGGACGATGGCGAAATATTCTCGTTGGCACTTTTGGGTTGGGCGTTGCTGCTCTGATTGTTGGGGTAGTTCTTGGACAACAGCCTGGGTTGTTGACCGCTGATAATACACCACTGGCTTCAGACGGGACGACATCAGAAGATATTCCTGCAACAGAATCGATTTCAGAGCCTGGAACATCCAGTAGCGCAGATGCAGGTGACTCTGCTGATACCGGTGATATGACGGCGGAAGATAGGACAGCAGAGGATAGCGAAAGCGATAGTCTTGTCTCAGAGGATGACGGAACTCTGACTATCGGGGATGTTCTTTTCGATGATAGCGATACACAGTCCCCTGATGACGGCAGGGATGCTCTCCGTGAAGACGATGAACTGGATGACAAAACTGATGCAACAGCCTCAACCGATACAACCGTTGTGACAGTGGCGATCGCCGATGATGAAGATAATGGGGCGATCGCGACAACAACAGGTACCGAACCCGATCCGTTTGTTTCGGCAGTTCGGCTTGCTCAAGCGGCGGTCATTGACGGCAGAACCGCACGGACGAGGGACGGGTGGGAAGATTTGGCTGAGCGATGGCAAGAAGCTGCCGATTTAATGGCTGACGTCTCGTCCAGTGATGATCGTTACGATATTGCACAAGATCGCGTCGAGAGATATGAGAATAACCGCGATATTGCGTTGTCTGAAGCAGAGAAAGCGGACTCAGAATAAAAAACTCATTGCAATGAGCATGTGCATTGCAATGAGATCGGATATGGGCACGTCTCTCAAGATCAGGGGTTAGGCGATCGCTCGATTCCTAGGAACAGGCATTTTTGTTTCTGATAAGTTGGCTCCATCTAAGATGCAGTTTTTTAACTGTGTCCGCGAAAAATCAGCTCTCCTCAAATCCGCGTCTGTAAAGTTAGTTTTGTAAATGCGAGCTCGGTTGAACGATGTATCGAGCATCGCCGCATCGGTAAAGTTTGTATGGCCAAGAAAGGTATCAATCATCACGGCCCGAGAGAAATCGGTTTGGCTTGCATTGACCCCTCGTAAATCGACTCGTTCTAAATTGCAGTCTCGTAGATTAGAATTTTCTAACTTGGCCATCCTCAAGTTAGCACCAATCATCAATGCTTCTACAAGATCAACACGGATGAGGGCAGATCCAATGAGGTTTGATTCTGCCAGATCAGCCCGAGTCATTTGTGAGCCAACCAGATTAGACTGCTCCATATCAGCAGCAATAAGCTTTGCTCCAATGAGGTTACATCCGATGAGGGCTGCTCCTTTCATGATCACCCCAGAGAGTGTCGCCCCAATCAAATTACATCGAGTCAAATCGGCAAAGCTCAAATTTGAGCGACTCAAGTCGGCCAACCCTAAATCTGCACGCATGAGCTTTGCTCCTTTCAGATCAAAGTCTCGAAGGTTTGTACGACTAAGCTTTGCTTCGGTTAAATCAGGAGTAATGTTGTATCGTATGCGCCATTCATTCCAGACTTTTGCACCTTTTTCAATCAGCGCCAATTGATCGTGTTGTGCCATCGTTTTGTCCGTCCCGGTTGAGAGATAACGCGAAGCCTGTGCTTATGTACTTCTTTCTTCTCGCATTCCAGCCAAACGTCCGAATCTCTAACATAAATTATCCGTAAATCATTAGCGGGTTTGGTAGTAAAAATCACATGAAGTAACCCGTGGCACAGTCAATATTGAACCAAAATGAGATGTATTGATATCGTTTGCAACGATTACCCGACAACGCAAATAACTGATTTAGGGAAGTCTATTGAAACGATAGTATTCTCAACGATACGTAGGTTCTATCCATCGTTCTGACTAACACCCTGGCGAAAAGGTAAATCTTCGTTAATGCGGTCAATTTCGTGCTGTTCCATCTGATTGATTTCATCAATATGTCCTTGGAGAATTTGGCTCAATCGGTTGTCGTAAAACCGATGGAGGCTGTAGTGAGGGCGAGCTGGAAATCCTCTACGCTTTTTATGGCGTCCTCCTGCTCCAGGATCAAACCACTGGATATTGTTGGCGATCGCCCACTCAATTGGCGCGTAGTAGCATGCGTTGAAGTGCAAACAGTCAACCTCCTGCGTCGATCCCCAATATCGTCCATACAGACGATCCCCTTTGGTCAAACAGAAAGACATGCCAACCGGGTTTTGGCTATGTTCAGGATCATGAGCAGTCACAAATACCACTCGATGCTTAAAATTTTTACTCAGTTTTTCGAAAAAACTCTGAGTTAAGTATTTGCTACCCCACCAGCCAAACTTGTCGCACGTGTCGCTGTAGAACTCGTACATCTTTGAAAAGAAAGAGTTTGGGATTTCATCGCCGCTCACGACTCGCATGTCCAAGCCTGCTTTGGCGATCGCCTTTCTTTCTCGTTTAATATTACGGCGCTGGTTAGCATTAAATGACTGGAGATAGTCATCAAAGGTTCCGAAATCATCGTTTTTCCAGATGAAACTGTGGTGCAGCCATCCAGCATAGCCAAACTGCATCATCATCTGCCGCCATGCCGGATCAACATAGAGAAAATTGCATCCCGAAATATTGTGGCGATCGCAGAAATGATCAATCGCACTCACCATGAGAGAGGTAATCGTATACTCATCTTCACTCTCAGCAACCATAAATCGATAGCCTTCCGCAGGTGTAAACGGAGACATCCCCAGCAATTTAGGATAATATTCAACCCCTAATCGATAGGCTAAATCAGCCCATTGATGATCAAACACAAATTCACCATAGCTGTGCCCCTTAATGTAAAGAGGCGCAGCAGCTACTAGGACGTCCTCTTTCCAAACGGTAAGGTGACTAGGTAGCCAACCGGACTTAGCCGTTGTACTGCCCGATGACTCCATGTTTTCAAGCCATGTCCATTCAAAAAAAGGGAATGGTAGGGGCAATGCTAGAGCATCCCACTGCTCTTTGGGGACTGTGGCAATCTTGTTAATCCACTGAATCGAGTACTTTGAAGCCATTGATTCTGACATAAACAATCCAGTACTGAATGATGCGAACTCACCGCGTGAACACACTCGCCTCGTGAACAGGACGTCTCTTCTAGACCAACATCATAGAAACGACAGGCAACATCGGCTTACGTAAAAGGCAATGGCTATTCAGAATAATGCCTATTCTTTGTCTTCGTCAGCAACCAAAATCACAGTCAACTGAACTATTGAGCAACTTCGGTTAGCAGTGAAGCGTCTTTGCATATTACAGGTACGTCCATGAACAGCATGCGATTTTACGACGCAATCGAAACGCTCATATAGAGCTTACGTTCAATTCTTGAAGTCATTCGGAGGAACCCTGTTTAGCTATTTGCATAAATCGATGCAAATAAAAAGGTAGGGTAAGCAGGTTGGCAAAACTCATCTACGCAAATATCCTTACTGCATGAGAACTGCTCACTATGATGATGACGATTAAGTCGCTAGCGACTTAACAAATCAAACTAAGTGTCTATCATTAACTTCATGTATGTAAAGATGCTCCAAAGAGTCACACGCTGTTGTTATGGTAATGGCACTGAGGCCGATTTCAGTAATACTCTATAAATAAATGGGACATGGTAACCCCAACGTCCCCACGCTGTGCTCCTCCTATGAAGCTATCAAAACGACCATCATTCCGTCGCATTATGTTGCTGCGGATTTTGTTGGTTAGTATTCCAATTTTGCTTGTTGGTATTGCTGTTACCTTTCGGAAAACACGAACCAGCTTACTGTATTCAGCGCGACAAAACTTGACTGAAAGTGCCATCAACAAGGCGTTGACCCTTCAGTCATCTATTCATGCGCTGCAGCTTGGATTGGTCGCAGCCAGCGAAACAGTCGCCTTGAGAACGGGAGATGTCGATGCCGCAGAGATTTTTCTACAAGAATTAGCCGAACAACTTCCAGCAAACTCTCAATGCCTCAAGCTTTTAACACTGAGCGAAGATAATACCTCCGCTTATTCTGCAGTCAACACGTGTTCGCAGAGTTCATCAGACACGCTATCTAGCGATGAACTCATCCTGCAATGGCCTCAAAATAGAGAGGTATTGGACAGCAATCGATTCTACGTTCACACCTTAAGCGTTGATTTAGCAAAGCCTCAAGATGCGGGAGACGTCGGTAGTTCTCTCGATGTCATTATTCAGACCCCGGTCTATGGGCAGAACAATCAGCTCCGCTCGCTTTTGGAAGCGCAAGTTCAGTTAACACAGGTTGACAGCGGTGAGCCAGGCTCTTTGCTAGGCTACACGATGATTGTGAAGGATGATGGCACGATTCTTGCTCATCCATTTCCTGAACAAGTGGGAGAGAAAATCTATACTCAGGGGAATGTTGAGCAGTTAAGCAGCATTTTGAGGAGCGCCCTTAGTAATAAACAGGATGTACAAAGTCTGTTTACATTTGCGGGAGACAATCGTGAATGGATAGCAGGTTACAGATCCATCAATGTAGAAGTCGGCCCAGTCAAAAATGAGACGTGGGTTGTTTTGGCAGTCACTCCTTTAGATACTGCACTGCATGGTCTTCAAGATATCAGGCGCATTCTTCTAATCTTGGCAGGGGTATTAACAAGCGCACATCTGCTTGCTATGCTCTACACGGCTCGAGACCTAGCTCGTCCCATTGAACGCCTTGGGCATTACGCCCAACAGATTGAAGAAAACACGACGACTCGCATCCCTAAGAATTTTCAAATCCGTGAAATCGATCAGTTGGCCACTGTATTGGAGAGTATGGTAGGTCGTTTAGAAGAAAGAGCGACCGAATTGCAGACAGCTTGGCAAGAAGCAAAAACTGCTAATCAACTCAAAAATGAGTTTTTAGCCAATACCTCTCATGAATTGCGAACTCCACTAAACGCAATTATTGGGTGTATCCGTCTAATTAAAGACGACTTTTGTGATAGTCGAGAGGAAGAGCTCGATTTTCTCAATAAAGCTGATGAGGCAGCCATTCATCTACTTAAAATCATTAATGACCTGCTCGACATCGCAAAAATTGAAGCAGGAACCTTATCGTTATCTCTAGAAGATGCTGACTTGGGGCAGATTCTCCGTGATGTTCTGAATTTGCAAACGGTTGCTGCACACCAGAAAGGGTTATGGGTAAATGTGCCCGTCCTCTCGGAGGCGATGATCGTCAACGTGGACGCTGCAAAACTCAAACAGGTCTTTCTGAATATTATTTATAACGCCATTAAGTTTACAGATGACGGTGGCATTACGATTGCATTGCGCGTTGAGCATCTCGCTGAGGGGGATAAGCCCGTCATTCATGATGCACCCATCCATCACGATGCAGCGAATCATACGAATTTCGATTCTGCACTCAAACCATGGATTATTGTGTCGATCATCGATACTGGAATTGGCATTGATCCTAGTCAACAGGATAAATTATTTAAACCCTTTGTCATGGTTGATGGGAGCACAACGCGAAAGTTTGAGGGAACAGGGCTAGGGCTTGCTATCTCTCGTAATTTGGTCGAGCTGATGGGCGGAGGGATTATGCTGCATAGTGATGGAGCAGGGCAAGGCACAACAGTGGAAATTTCTCTACCCGCGATACATTTACCTGCGTCAGACAATCTAGTTAACGGTGAATTGTTGATGTCCACTGCCGCATCAGATGCAGCATCCATGACGATCAATCTCAACCCTCAGTCTATTGAAACTCAATTAGCCAAAGGTTCATAGCTGACTTTTTTTTGCGATAGAATTTTGTCTGGTAGCTGACGCATTCATCAGTAGCTCGCCATAATAAAATTTATCCTTCCAAACCCTGTGTGCCGCCTACACACCGGGAGGCACACAGGGTTTGGGGTTTTGGTTTGAATGACGCCCAGGGACTTAATGAGGCGCGGCTGTTGCGGTGTTGCGATGCCTGCTCTGCATAAACTAACAATATATAGAAGAATAGAAAAGCATGTCAGAATGCTAGCCCTTTGCAACTATGAACGACAGCCTTCAACAACCTGAGCGGCCTGAGCGAAAAACCAGTACGACAGATCATTTGCTATCTCTGCCTCATCAGCAACTTCGCTACACGGCCACGGCTGCTTGGCAGCGGTTATCTGAACGCGATAAGCCTATCGCTGAAATGTTTTACGTCGCCTATTTGGTAGAGGCCGAAACAGGCTCTCGCCCACTCACATTTGTATTTAATGGTGGTCCAGGAGCGGCATCTGCCTATCTTCATATGGGAGCACTGGGGCCGAAGCGTGTTTATTTTGACAACCATGGTGAATTACCCAAACCCCCTGTTCAGGTTGTAGATAACCTTGAAAGCTGGTTGAGTTTTACAGATCTTGTCTTTATTGACCCCATTGGAACAGGATTTAGTCGTGGCCTGGATGTTGAACAGTCAACATCTAAATCATCTGATAAACAGCTATCCAACGTAGAGAAATCTGCTGAAGGACATGAGTCAGAACAGCCTAAAGAGGCAAAATTTTGGGAAGTAACGCGCGATCTCAATGCGTTAGGGGATTTTATCCAACAGTTTTTGTCTCATCAAAAGCGATGGCTATCTCCCATTTTCATTGCAGGAGAAAGTTACGGTGGCTTTCGTGTTGCTAGGCTCGCTCGTATATTGCAACAGGATTTTGGCGTTGGGCTATCAGGTGCAATCTTGATTTCTCCAGCATTGGAGTTTAGTCTTTTGGGCGGGGGAGATTATAGTTTGACCGCATGGGCTACTGTTTTTCCATCGCTTGCAGCGGCAGCCGCGCATCATGGCAAGGCTCGATGGGCCAGGGACTCTGGTGATTTACAGGGACACCGAGAAGAATCAGAAAAATTTGCGCGTCGAACTCTGCTTCCGCTGTTGGCAATGGGGGGAACGATCGCCGAAGATGAGCGCCAGGAAACCTATCGGGCGATCGCCAACTTCCTGGGACTGTCGTTTGAGTTGGTTGAACGTCATCATGGGCGCATTGACCTGGGAACATTTTCCCGAGAACTCTTAAGAGATCAGCGTCGGATTTTGGGATTGTATGATGCATCCATTACCGCCATCGATCCTTTCCCCGATCGCCTCCGATATGAAGGCAGTGACCCTACCCTGTACGGACTCAACCGCTTATTTACTGGAGCCATTAACAGCCATCTTCGAGACACTCTTGAGGTGGAGACGGACTTAACTTATCACTTGTTGAATTTTGAAGTCTTCAAGGCATGGAAGTATCTACTTGAGGGGGAATGGAAACAAGGATTTGTTGGATCAGTCGATGATCTACGCATTGGCATGACCTTGAACCCATACATGAAGGTATACGTTGTCCATGGGATTTTCGATCTTGTCACACCGTATTTTGCCTCCACTCACCTAGCTGATCTCATGAAGCTTGACCCTGAAATTCGCCCCAACCTAATTTCACGGCAGTTTCACGGAGGTCACATGTTTTACACGTGGGAATCATCCCGGCAGCAATGGTTCTCTGAAATGCAAGAGTTTTATCGATCCGCGATCGCCTAACCATTGAGGGTTAACCTCAGGTTCGCTGAGTGTTTGAAACCAATAAAGATAGCATGAAACGGCTGCTGATGCGCTCGTCTCGTCTATGACATGCCTGACTTCATCTCAACACCCAATGGTTCCAGGGTCTTCACACGCTTTGTCCGAGTTCGCAGAAGATTTGGAATCGTTCGTACAGGTGTCGTCATAAGGGACTGAGGGTACGAATGAAACTTCCCCAGTTGCCTTCTTTCAAAAGCGTTAAGCTGATTGACCGCGTCATCGATGGCTTTTTGTACAATCGGTTCCAGCTCGTGTTTTCTCATCAACTGAAAACACGGCAGTATGTCGCTGGCAGTCCAAACGCTGGCTCCAGATGCATGAGTATTCAAAGAATCAACGTTGTTTTGAGCATCAGGAGCCATCACTTGCCCTGCAATGGCACGAACCGCAACCAATCGGGCAACTGCGTTGTCATGAGTTAAGTCATTCAACAACTCATGAACCGATCGTTTCCGAGATATTCCGTTAGGATGCGTTATCTGTGCACGACCGTGAGCTTTATCCCAAACTAAGAACCCTATTGCAGCGAGGGCTCCAATGCTTTGGAGGATAATCGCCATCGTAAACCAAGGAGTGTTGGACTCTTGCCAAATTCTTGCGAGTCCATAGGTTCCAACAAAAACGCCACTACTGACAGAGAGTGAAATCCAAAGGGACTGATGGTGTTTCCAGGCTCGGCTCCGACGCAGCCATTTCAGAGTTAAACGGCGTTCTTGTGCCAAATACAGTGCTATTCCCGAAACAATGGCGATCGCCATTGCCAACGCCATTGTCCAATTCCACAGGCAAAGAGCGAGTAGTAACCCAGATAATGTTGCCCAAGACCGAACCCCTTGCGATGAGCGTGCGGCGGTTGTGATGGATGCAATCTGGGGTATCGCTTTGTAAATTAAAGACATGTTGAATGTAGACAAGTGGATGGGTGGCAGAAGATAACGAAAATCTAGGTGGAGAGCAACCGATACCGTAACCTTAAACGATCTAACTGGAACATAGCACCTGAAGGGAATGGGGCATGTTCAGTCAATTAAAAAGTAAATCTCCGAGGAAGTGTGGATTCCTTCCTAAATAGTAATGGGTTCTGCTGATAAATTCAGCTCTAAAGCAATGACTCATAGTGATAGCCGTAGACACGTGAGTTAAGACGGACATGTTTGTGGGGATGCTCAGCACCCCCACAAACATGTCTTCATCCTAAATATCTGGACGTAATAAAACCAAAACCCCCAGTCCTGTGCCACTCGCACAATGGGCGGCACAGAATTGGGAAGGTTACGTTTAATGATGGCTAAGTAGTTTGGCGTTATTAAACTAAAAACTCAAAAACCTAGGGAGCCCCGGAGGGGCGCTCCCTAGGTTTTTAAAGTGAGTTTATTTATGTCTATCTACTTAGCTACTTAAACCTTGCCTCGGTTGAGAACTTTCGTTATTCCCGCAGGTAAAACGACAGTTCTCGATTGGGTTTGGGTTTATATCGATGAGCGCTATTGGCGACATGTGTGAGTTGAATCAGAGAATCTTCAGGGACTTCAATCGTTTTCCATTGACACTACGTTGGACAACGTTCACATCTTCCTTTTCATGAAGGCGATCGCTACAATAGCGATAGTTGAGTTTAGGAACCAGGGAAACCTGGAAGACTGCCTATCGAAACGATTTATGGTGACCTCAAGGGTCTGAAACCAAGCCAGCTAAAGCAACTTAAGCGTATCTATCATCAGCGAATTCCGGGCGATCGCATCACAACACCCGAATTTGCTCAACGTCTTGCTGGTGTCAGCCATGACCTTAATCAGCCGATATGTGCGTATATCAATCGTCGTGGACATGTGATTCGGGTTGGCGTAGGAACTCCGCAGAAGACAAAGATTCCTCCCTTAGAACTTCCTCGTTATGGAGCTGAGCGACTCTGCGGTATTCGCTGTGTTTC
The DNA here is from genome assembly GCA_039194035.1 of Cyanobacteria bacterium P01_E01_bin.6. GTDB lineage: Bacteria > Cyanobacteriota > Cyanobacteriia > CAKZMO01 > CAKZMO01 > JBCCWF01. Next base: position 23,289 of record JBCCWF010000028.1, read on the forward strand.
CACTCAGATGGATGATGGCGCACCGATTCAATCTTCACTTACCGCAATGGCCATTCAGCGGCTAGATGCTCTCGTTGTTTTGACCCTGTCAGGAAAAGGCGGTCAAAATCGGGGAGGACAAGCCTCTGGCTATATTCATCAAGCCTATCTCACTCACCTCATCCCTGACCCCGATCCAGGATGGATGGTGTCGCCTGCTTTGAGCCTTGATTCCATCACTGAGCAAGATTTCTTAGACCTTGTCAATGGCCTCGAAGAAGAGTTCCAACGAGAATTTGTCGCTCAACAAGTTGATCAGGCCCACGATTATGCTCTGATTGTGGGAGTGATGACGAAAGGACTCAGCCAGCTGCAATTTAACAATCGCGTCTCAGAAGTTGCACGGCTAGTTGAAACCGCCGGAGGCGAAGTATTGGAAACGATGCATCAGCGGCGTTCTTCTCTACATCCGCAGACCGTCATCGGTGACGGAAAAGTTCAAGAAGTTGCCCTGGCAGCTCAACATATGGGGGCAAGTCTCATTGTATTTGACCATGATCTGTCGCCAGCACAAGTTCGCAATCTTGAGTCTCGTATTGGTATTCGTGTTGTTGATCGAACAGAGGTCATTCTCGACATTTTTGCTCAGCGAGCCCAGTCTCGGGCAGGCAAACTTCAAGTCGAACTGGCACAACTTGAATATCTCATGCCTCGCCTAATTGGACGAGGCCGAGACATGTCTCGATTAGGAGGAGGAATTGGAACGCGGGGGCCTGGTGAAACGAAGTTAGAGACTGAACGCCGAACCATTCAACAACGTATTTCTCGCCTTCAGAAAGACGTTAATCAACTCCAAGCTCATCGGTCCCGCCTTCGGCAGCAGCGACAAAAAAAAGATGTTCCGTCAATTGCTGTTGTTGGATATACCAATGCAGGCAAGTCAACCCTACTCAACAGCCTGACAAATGCAGAAGTCTACACAGCTGACCAATTGTTTGCGACTCTGGATCCGACAACCCGACGATTATCAGTACATGATGAGCAGACGAACCAGCCTGTGTCATTTGTTTTAACTGACACGGTGGGTTTTATTCACGAGTTGCCAGCATCTCTTATGGATGCATTTCGAGCGACATTGGAAGAGGTGACTGAAGCAGATGCGCTTCTGCATGTGGTTGATTTGTCTCATCCTGCGTGGCAGAGTCAAATTCGCTCAGTGGCCACTATTCTGGAAAGCATGCCCATTGTGCCGGGGCCAGCACTTATCGTGTTTAATAAGGTTGATCAAGTTAATAGTGATACATTGGATATCGCGAAAAAGCAATATCCCAATGCTGTCTTCATTTCTGCAAGCGAACGCTTGGGTCTTGAAACACTGCGTCAACGACTCGTTCGTTTGGTTAATTATGTCTTTTCTACGATTACTGTGGTCGAGAACCATTATCGTTGATCGCCATTTGTGTATTAAGGGCTGATAATTAAATAGGGCAGAATTTTATGCCGATGAGCTAACTGGAGTTCCTTGCCATCTGTATAAAAGGATGTTTTGAGGTATTTAATTCTCATTCCTAGGGAATTAAAGTCAATCAAAACCAAATCAGTCCTGGACGTAGTTAAAACCAACAATCCAAATCCTATGCCGCTCGTTGTGCGGGCGATACAGGATTTGGGGTAGTACGTTGAATGATGACTAGCTGCTTATCATCATTTGGTTTTTAGGGTTGTCATTAAAGTACTGTTGTGAAGTAAAGTGTATTTCGCAACAGCATTGGATTCCTTCTGGCTCAAGTTCAGAGCTGATTCTCATTGTTAAGAGACGGATAGATCTGCCATGAAGCTGTCTTTTCGGGGTGCTGTTTATGAAAGTCCATTTCCAACTCTGGAGCTTTCCGAACAAGCTGTTGATGATTACAACAACGGAGTGTCTTGGCGCTTCAAGCACTTGAAAGCTTTTATGGGCGAACAAGGGCATGATGGGATAGACGGTGAAGACGAAGCAACCGACGTCATTTTGTTGGCGATTTGGGAGCCTGCTCCGACCACTGAAACCCGAACACGACCCTTTCTATTTGTCGCAAAACATCTACTTGGCTCAGAAGAAGAAGCGAAAAATATCCTCACCCAATATTTGGAAGATTACGCAGAGCGACCTGTGAATCCTCCTGTCAGGATTTTTGTTGGAAGTCGGCAGCTGAAATCTGAGAGGGTTTCAGTCTCTCACTCCTAAACCGTGTTGTGCTCGTTACAAAAACTGTGAATTGATTTTTCATGTGAGCGATGTGCTTAGGGATCTGCAAATAAAAAAGATACCCAATAGAGGG
>JBCCWF010000029.1:0-25292 GCA_039194035.1 Cyanobacteria bacterium P01_E01_bin.6
CTAGATCTCAACCTACCGCGCAAAAACGGTCAAGAGGTTCTCCGAGAAATCCGCATGAATCAAGAGACCAAACATATTCCTGTGATTGTGCTAACAACATCAAATGCTGAGAGCGATGTGCTCACGGCGTATCAAATTGGAGCCAATTGCTACATTCCTAAACCCATTGACCTGGATGGGTTCATCAAAGCCTTTCGAACTCTCGAAGATTTCTGGTTTTCTCTTGTGTTGCTGCCAAAACACAGTTAAGGGACTTGCTAGCAAATAACGTACCAATAGAGGGGTGGCGAGCTAAGCCCGCCACCCCTCTATTGGTATTGGGTATCTTTTTTATTTGCAGATTCCTAAGAACACAAACTCATGACTAGACTAGCAACACTCGCGACCTAATTAGCCGGTAGTGCTTCGGGTGCAGGGTCTACCTCTGAAGTCGCCTCTGGCAAATTATCGGGCGCAGCCTCAGGGACTGCTTCAGGAGCAATGGCGGGATCACTGTCTTGAACGCCTTCCGGAGCAGCATCGACAGGAGCAGCGTCAGGAGATACCCCCGGAGCTGTCGGAAATGGCTCTTGGGCAGGTTCTGCGTTGTCTGGCAGGTCTTCTGAGGGTGTTTCGGTTGGCGTTGCATCCTCTGGCACTGTTTCTTCAATGGCAGGTGTATCCGGTGTCGCCTTCCCTAGAATGCCGGGCGTTCCATCATCAAACACTCCAGCCACACAGGAAATCATCAAGGTTGCCAGCGTTCCAATAAACAAGGCTTTCCAACCCAATTCAGAAATGTCTCGGCGGCGAGATGGGATGAGAGCTGCGGTTCCTCCCACGAAAATTCCCACAGAGGCTAAGTGGGCAAATCCAGAAAGCGCATAGCTAACGATAAGAATGGCGCGATCGCTAAGGAGGCCTTCTTGTCCCAACTGTCCCAACATTTGATAAGACGGAATGGCTGTTTCAAATAGGCGTCGCCCAATCAAAACGGATGATGTCCACAGCTCTTGCCACTCTAGAGAAACCCCAGTCAGAATAGTGACAGGCAAGAACAAGGCACCCATAATATTTTGCAAGGAGACTTGCTGAAACCCAACCTTCACGGCATCAGGAACAGTCACCTTGAAGAAAAATTCAATCAAATTGGGAATCAATGCAAATCCACTGAACAACAAGTTCACCAGGTAAACAAAGCCCAAGATCAAAATGAGAACGGCGGCAATGCCAACGGCCATGCGAACCCCGTCTAATGCTCCGGCGATCGCCGCATCCAGGGGACTCACTTTCTGAATCGCTTCTCCAGAGATTGTTTGTTGGGGTTCTTCATCATCATCGATGCTGCCTGATGCCAGTTCTTGAGGAATACCGCCTGCTGTTAATGGAACCTCTGTTTCAGGCACCAAAATTTTCGACAAGACAAAACAGGCAGGGATTCCAATAATTGATGCAGATACGAGGTGTGCCAGGATATTTGGAAACACGGGGCGGAGAAAGCTGACGTAAATTGCCAACACCGATGACGCGGAGGTGCCAAAGCAACAGGCAAGAATCGCACACAATTCACTCCGGGTCATTTTGGCGAGAAATGGTTTCACCACAATGGCGGCTTCAATGCCGACAAAGATATTTGCAGCACCACTCAGAGCTTCAGCGCCACTCAGTCGCATTGTGGTGTAAAACAGCTTGGCAAAGATATCTGTAATGAGTTGAATGATGCCAATGTTGTAGAGCAGTGCCATCAAGCCCCCAAAAAAGACGACCGTGGGCAATGCTCGAAAAGCAAAAATATAGCCTAAATCAACAGATGCAGGCCTGTCTGCTGTCGGCACAATGTTGGAGCCAAAAACGAAGTTCGCTCCAGAATCAGCTGCATCAAACAGGAAGTTCAGCAGGTTGCTAAAGATCTGTAACGCATCCCGAGAACCTGGAACGCGAAACACGAGAGCCCCAATGACCAACTGCACAAAGATGCCGCCAATCATGACGCGCCAAGGAAAGTATTTTAGGCTCCGGTTTTCTGAAAACAACCAGGCGATCGCACACAAACCAAAAATACCACTTAAGGAAATGAAGTTCAGAATGGTAACGTTGCCGATATACGCCCGAATAAACTCCATAGTGCTTTCTTAACCTGCTTTCGTCTGGATCACTCGCTAGAATTCTATAAAACTCTAACGAGCCTAATTATTCCACGATTCAACATTAAACGTTAAAGACCATATCAAACAACCTTCCAGGAGCGATCGCCCAAATCGTGAAGAAGAGGTTATCGTTAGTCGAAATTTCCTCCAGCATTCAGGCTAAGTTAGCGAAATATCGAGAAGCGTTTTGCTGGGAGGCAGGCTTTGGTCATATTGGGCGCGACCCTAGCGCCTTGCTATTGAGTGAGAACAAGACGGTGCAAGGGATTATAGTCAATGGGTTTGGCCAACCTATAGATGACATGCTCATCAGTAAAGCTCGATAAGACTGCAATGGCTGATCAGTTATAGCTGCGAGTAATTTTTAATTTTGGATGATGGTGGGGTAGCAGGAGTTGCAGGAGATAACGCACCCCGCTCCTGTAGCTCGCCATAACATCCCGGTTCTAAACCTAATCATCTTAGGGGTCTGGCACTGCCAAACCCCTAAGATCGGGAGCGTCTTATTGACCGGCAAATGCCGGAGTCAAAACGGCAGGTCTCAAGACGGACGCGGTTTAGTTATGTTGAAGACTGCCTACATCTACGCTCTGCGAGTTCCAGAAATTATGGGCTTAGGTATGCATTATGGACTTATGCCTGAACAACAAAGTCGTTAGCATCTAGTACGGGTGCTCCTTGAATAGTGGCAAACTGGGCACCACTGCCAAAACCTTCTGCAGCGCCGTTCGGATTGTAATATAGGTTTCCGGTATTCGCACCGTAAACAATTAAGGCATAACTCATGGCGGCTTCTTCTGCGCTGTTGACAACGGCAAACTCACTGGCCGATAGTTGACCACCGACTTCGCTGGTCAACGCGGTAAAGACCGTGGTATCGAGCACGATGCTATCAGTGGCGTCAAAGTTTTGGATTTGATTCGTCCCAATATCTGCTGCATTAAAGGCAGCACCGGTATCAAAGCCAAAGGAAACAGCTCCATTGCCACCAATGAGAATGTCATCGCCAGCACCACCAATCAGCAAATCAGACCCATCGCCGCCAATGAGGATGTCATCACCAGCGCCACCAATGAGAATGTCATCACCGGCACCACCATCAGCAGTAATCGGTGTGAGCGTACCGCTAGCATTCAGAAAATCGTTGCCTTCGCCACCCGAGAAGACAACTGATTGAACCGTACTCCCGGTGAGGTCGCCAACCGTCAGTGAGTCATCACCACCCTGGCCATTGATTTCAAACTGCTCAATCTCTTCATTCGTCAGGGTAAAGAGCCCCAGGTTGAGTCGATTGAAAATAGCTTGGCCGTTGACTTGACTCAGGTCAAACTCATCGCCAGCAGCATCAGCACCGTTCACCTGAGTAACATCAAAGCCTGCACCACCGTTGATGAAGTCACTGCCATCCCCATTGTTCCAAATGAAGCGGTCATCGCCTGCACTCAGGTCAGCGGTATCATTACCGCGCTGACCCACAACAATGTCATCGCCAGCACCCGCAAAAAACGTATCTTCAGCGGCACCGCCTAGCAGCAAATCGTCGCCTTCGCCCCCGAAAGCCTCGATGGTGGTAGAGCTTTCACGGGCATCTAATGTATCGTTGCCTTTACCACCGGAGAAGACGACTTTTTGCACCGCACTCCCGATGAGATCGCCAACGGTCAGCAAATCATCACCGCCCTGGCCATTGATTTCAAACTGTTCAATCCCTTCATTCGTCAGGGTAAAGAGCCCCAGGTTGAGTCGATTGAAAATAGCTTGGCCGTTGACTTGACGCAGGTCAAACTCATCGCCAGCAGCATCAGCACCGTTCACTTGGGTAATGTCAAATCCTGCGCCACCGTTGATGAAGTCGCTGCCATCCCCATTGTTCCAAATGAAGCGGTCATCGCCAGCACCTAGGTCAGCGGTATCATTACCGCGCTGACCCACCACAATGTCATCGCCAGCACCCGCAACAAAGGTATCCTCGACTGAACCACCTTGCAGCAAGTCATTGCCCTCGCCGCCTAACGCTTCAATGGCGGTGGAACTTTCACGGGCGTCCAACACATCATCGCCGTCGCCACCCGAGAAGACGACTTTTTGCACCGCGCTCCCGGTGAGATCGTCAACGGTCAGCGAATCATCACCGCCCTGGCCATTGATCTCAAACTGTTCAATTCCTTTGTTCGTTAAGGTAAAGAGCCCCAGATTGAGTCGATTGAAAATAGACTGGCCATCGACTTGACGCAGGTCAAACTCATCGCCAGCAGCATTGGCACCGTTCACCTGAGTAATATCAAAGCCTGCACCTCCGTTGATGAAGTCACTGCCATCACCGTTGTTCCAGATAAAGCGGTCATTTCCAGCACCGCCCTTTATGGTGTCGTCGCCCGTATCGCCGAACAACAAGTCGTCCCCTGCACCTCCTTTGAGCACATCGTCATCGGCACCGCCTTTTAGGGTGTCATCCCCTGCACCGCCTTTAAGGATGTCATTGCCCCGTCCGCCTTTAAGGATGTCGTTACCTGCACCGCCAGAAACGCGATCGTCTCCAGCATTGGCTTTGAGAATATCATCTCCGCCATTTCCGCGAATAATGTCGTCGCCTCTCTGACCTGTGACCGTGTCGTCGCCAGCACCGGCACGAATAATGTCGTCGCCTCCCCGTGCCCGGATGCGATCTGAACCGTCTAGTCCACGTATGATATCTGCGTCTAAGGTTCCGATGAGCTGATTGTCTGCGTTATCACCAATAATACGAGCCATGAAAATTCTCCTTTGATGATTTATAGCAGTCCGCACGTAGGTTAGGACATATATTTTTGTGGAAAGTCGCGCGGAGCGCGGCTTTCCACAAAAATATTGGTTCAACTTAAGCGCGGAGCGCTATAGATGGTGTTTGAATGTACGAAATTTCAATCTTGTTGGGATGAGACATCACCGGGTGATATCTCGGCGCGATCGCCTCTCCTACACAAGTCGCAGCCTTAGAAAAAGAGGCGATCGCCAGCATTAGTGTCGATATGTCCCCCCGGAAACTGATAACGACGAGTAGCCAAAGGCTTTTTATACTCATAAGTCGTTTTCATGAATGGATAAAACCGCCCTAAAAACCGAGCACTGAGACCTGTTTCAACACCACTGACAGCATGATTCTCTGGAGCATAGGGTGCTCCGCGATAGAAAAGAGACATGAACTTGCTCCTTAATTGAGTCGAAAAATAGAACGAAAACGGTTGTGGGGAAATGTTGCGTGAGTCAACGTGAGGGATGACCTACGCTATACCCGAAGACAAAACTGATTTTGATTGACCTGGTTCAGTTCAGTAACAATGCATCAAATGAACGGGGTCTCTTAAACAAAGCTCGCTCGGTCAAGTTGATTGGCCTGGATACCGCGCAGCGTTGCCAGAGATTCTCCTCCAGCTTCAATCACGGTGTTTCGGCCCTCTTGCTGGAACGATAAATCTCTAAAGCTCAGGCTTCCCTGAAGTTGAATGAAGTCTTCCCCAATGTTGAAGTCGCGAATGAGATCAGTGCCTTGGCGATTTCTGAGGACGAAGATGTCGCTATCAGAACCACCAATGAGGATGTCATCACCGCGACCGCCAATCAGTTCATCGCTGCCAGCACCGCCTTTTAGTCGGTCGTTACCATTGCCACCGTTTAAGAGGTCATCGCCTGACTGGCCAATCAGGCGATCGTCGCCGCCATTGCCTGTGAGGCTATCGTTGCCGCCCCCACCAATGAGGCGATCGTCGCCGCCATTCCCTCTCAGGTTATCGTTGCCACTGTCGCCGATGAGGCGATCGCTACCGCCCCCACCGATGAGGCGATCGTCTCCAGACAAGCCTCGGAGAGTGTCATCACCACCTCGTCCACGAATGATGTCGTCACCACCTTCGCCCCTTAGCCTGTCATCATTGCCAGAGCCTCGGAGGTCGACATCTTCGATGATGTTGACCGTGGCTGAACTCTGGGTGCCAATCTCGGCATTATTGATGGCAGTGAGGTTAAAGTCTAGGGTTTCAACTCCTTCCTCTAGGACATCGTCAAGGACAGGAATCGAAATGGTTTGTGTGGTTTCCCCAACTGCAAAGGTGACGGTGAGCGGAAAGATGTTGGTGAAGTCGAGTCCTGGGGTTGCTGTTCCCCCTGCCACAGACACCTGCACCTCAGATTCGATGATGTCATTGTCGCGGGTGAGGGTGACTTCTGCGCCAACAACAGTTCCGTCTTCATTGAGCGTGAAGGTCGGCTGAGAAAACTCAACCACTGATAGAACCGCGAGCTGTTGGGCAAAAATGCCCTCATCGTCTCCGTCTTGCCCCAAGCTTTCCCACGCGACAATAGCATTGCCGTTCGGGTCCATGGCAATAGCGGCATCATCCTGATCACCCTCACTGGTGGTGTTGATCTGAAACTCAGTGCCCAGTTTGGCTCCCGTGTTGTCAAAATATTGACCAAAAATGCCATCAAGATCACCGTCTAAACCAGCGTCTTCCCAAACAATCAGGAAATTACCATCATCATCAATGCCAACGAATGGGTCATCTTGATTGTTAGCTGTCGATGTGTTGACGGCGATTTCGTCGCCAAGCTTTTCTCCCGCACTATTGTATTGTTGAGCAAAAACTCCCTCGCCATCACCATCTTGGTCGCGACTTTCCCACGTGATCACAAATTCTCCGTTGGCGTTCATGTCAATGTCAGGAGTATCTTGATCCTCATCCGTTGTTGTGTTGACAACAAAGCTATCGCCAATGGGGTTCCCAGCACTATCAAACCGACGCGCGTTAATGTCTTCACTGCCAGTACTGCTATCCTCCCAGGCAATCACAAAATTACCACTGCCATCGATGCCCACAACGGGGTCATCTTGAGAGTCAGTGGTGATGGTGTTGACTGCAATTTCGCCACCGACAGGATTCCCGGCAGAGTCATAAACCTGGGCAAAGATGCCATCGGAATCGCCATCTTGTCCGAAACTTTCCCAGGTGATGACAAACTGTCCGTTGGCATTCATTGCGATATCGGGAGTGTCCTGATTACCGGCTGTTTCGGTATTCACCAAGAAAGAATCGCCAAGCGCATTGCCATCACTATCAAATCGACGCGCTCTGACATCGTTTGCATCGCCTCCTTCGTCAGTCCAGGAAACAACAAAATTTCCGCTCGCATCCATGCCCACAACGGGGTCAACTTCATTGCGTGCAGGGTCTGCTGCGACTTCAATTTCGCCACCAATCGCATTGCCAAATCGGTCATAGCGTTGTGCAAAAATACCGCGATCGCCGCCATCTACTTCGCTTTCCCAAACCACAACATAGTTGCCTTGAGCATCGACCGCAATATTGGGCTGTTCTTGATCACCAATCGTCGTTGTGTTGACCTGAAACTCATTTCCGGCAGGAATTCCAACCATAATTCATGCTCCTTTGGTATTGATATGAATCGTGAATCGTTGTGTGGCATTGCCACGAGTCCCTCGTTGTTGAACTCCAGACCCTTATGGGGACTGGGGTAGGTTAGATGCACCCAATACGAAGCCTGATTAGTAGGCCTGTGTGACGTTGTTCTATAGGTAATACAGGCGCCCAGCAAGGTTGGATTTAAATGGTGGGAAGAAAGTTCTCAGCTCAACCTGAAATGCCAATTAAAATGACAGCAGGTCTTACCCTGGATCGGGTGCAAGATTATGATTGAATAAATGACATCGATGTACCGGATACCGTCTACAAAAAGAGGCGGCTTGTGAGTAAGCGGTACAGCTGAAAAGTTTTCCCGAATGCTCTATGAGGAACTCATCAAAATCGAGCTGAAATATCCTCAGTGGTCATCGAGACCACGAGGGCATTAGAATTAAGCCAGATACAGTTAATCTTGTGTCAAAAGCCCTAAGTAGCTTGGCATTATTAAACTGAAAACAAAAAAACTGGGGAGTGCCCCGGAGGAGCACTCCCCAGTTTTTTTAAATGAGTTTATTGATGCCTATGTATCTACTTCCTTAAGTCCTAGGGCGTGTAAGCTAGAACACTGTAATTTCCCACCACAGCATTAAGATTTCACTCGTAATGTGGTTCTAAACTCAAACTGATCACCCCTCATTCTTGAGGGTGCTGAGTTTATTGAGAGTTTGAGGATTGCCGACTGACGATTTTGTTTATATGCCGTCTCATATTGTCTCGTATGGATGCGTTCGAGCTTAATCCCCCTTCCTGGACAGAGTCTGCGATGCATGCAGCGGCCTTTTGTTGTCCAAAATGTGGGGCACTGTCTAATCAAGCTAATACCGTTTGGATCAACAGGCGATCGCCCGTTTACACCATTGATCACCGAAAAAAGTGGCAAGAGTTCTATCACTGCACCTGCGGATGGGCATGGTGGGCATGGAGTAGCGATCGCCCACCCAATGACTTTGAAATGACAGGAGAACCGCCCACTCCCCCTGAACCCCCTGATTTCCCGAGGAGAATAGACGATTTTTTCTAGGAACGGACTAACGCCAACGATGTCGGAAATAACGACAGGTCATCCCCTAGAAGAGATGTCATTCACACCTATTCAGACCTATTCGCCAAGTTGACGTGCCACACGCTTCGCAAATGCGTTGATCAATCAGCCTGTCACTATACTATGCTAACGATTGAGAACTCTAAATCCTGCATTATTTATCGAGCACTGGTTTGGGAATACAACTTCGCAGTTACGTGTACATCGACAGCTTGCAACCGCAGCATGCGTCTTATTTAGGTACAGAAGCTCAAGGCTTCTTACCACTCCCCGGAGATTCGTCTCTGTGGGTCGAGGTTATTCCCGGCATTGAGGTCAACCGCTTGATGGATATTGCCCTCAAGTCTGCGACTGTGCGTCCGGGTATATTGATGATTGAACGCTTGTATGGATTGCTCGAAGTCCATGCTAAAAACCAGAGCGACACAAAGGCCGCTGGACGAGCCATCCTCGACGCCCTCGGAGCCAGTGAACGAGATCGGATCAAACCACGGGTTGCCTCTAGTCAAATCATCCGAAACATCGACCCTCATCACGCTCAACTCATTAACCGAGCACGCAGAGGCAACATGATTCTGTCAGGACAAACGCTGTATGTTCTTGAAGTAGAGCCTGCAGCCTATATTGCACTTGCTGCTAATGAAGCTGAGAAAGCTGCACTCATCAATATTCTCAGGATTTCAGCGGTGGGAAGTTTTGGCCGATTATATTTGGGCGGAGAAGAGCGAGATATTATGGCAGCATCTCGCGCAGCCTTAGAATCTATCGAAAACCTCCCCGGACAGAATGACTTAGGGCGTGGCGGCAGGCTGGAATAGTATAAGCAGGCAAAGAGCACATTGACGGACAACCGATCTTCCTATGAAACAAACGCTCTAAACCTCGTCTCGATTGGGAACGGTTGTTTTCCCCCCAGGGAAAACAACCGTTCCCAATATGGTTTGGGTCTAGCATAGTAAAGGAACCTTGTGACGACGAATGGCTAACGCAGAACATCTCGCTCTGCTTCAGTGGGGAACAGCAAAATGGGATGACTGGCGGTTTCATGCGCCAGATATTCGTCCTGACTTGAGTCATGCAGATCTGAGTGGCTTTGACCTGAGCTTTGTCAATTTGACAGGTGCAAACCTGGAAAGGGCTAATCTTACGAAAACCCGCCTAATATCGGCAAAACTGGATGGTGCTGACTTGAGCAATGCCATGTTGACAGCGTGTGACTTGTCAAATGCGAGTTGCATCGGCACCCAACTGCCCATTGTGAGCGCTGTATCTATAACCTTAAAGAGCACCGACTTGTCAAACGCCAACCTCATTGGCTCCGATCTACGAGGAGCCAATCTAACCGGTGCTGATTTGAGCCATGCGAATTTAGTTGGGGCGAATCTCTTTCGTGCCAATCTGCGAGGTGTGGATCTGAGCCATGCCCAACTTGAACAAGCCAATCTTATTCAGGCAAGTTGTCTAGATGCGCATATGAATGAGGTGAACCTCAAAAAAGCCACACTCCATGAAACCGATCTGGCTGGAACCCATCTCTATGCGGTTGATTTCAGTTATGGCAGTCTCAAGGGAACCCGCCTCACCGGAGCTTATCTCTATGGTGTGTCTTTTAGAGAAACCAATTTGTTCGATGCAGATTTACGTTGGTCAACACTCATCAAAGTTGATTTCACCCATGCTCGACTGTCGGGCACCAACATGAGAGGGGCAAGTCTAAAGCGCACAACCTTTAACCACACTGACTTGCGTCAAGCAAACATACAAGAAACCTGCGCCAGTCAGATTGATCTGATAGATACCCTATTGCCTGAGTACCCTCAGTTGTTTCAACGGACCTCAGATGATTTTTGCCTGGTAGGAGGTTTCGGTTCTCCCTACCGATCCGCCAATAATCCCCAGCGCAGAAATCCTTACAATAAGTAAATAGGCACGTAAATAGGCCGCACATATCGGATTCAGAATTCGTTTTATTAATCACGCAAGGGGAAACACATGGTTTTGTTTGGATTTGGGAAGAAATCTGCGCTGCCAAAGCCAGAAGAGGCGTTAACAGGCAGACAGGATGCAATGCCTGTGATGAATCAGCATTTCGTGAATGGTAATCCGATTAAAGCGCCTTTTCCTGATGGTATGGAGCTTGCCATGTTTGGGCTGGGATGCTTCTGGGGGGCTGAGCGCAAGTTCTGGCAGCAAGACGGCGTTGTTTCAACGGCAGTCGGCTATGCTGCAGGCTATACTCCAAACCCGACGTATCAGGAGGTGTGCTCTGGGATGACCGGACACAACGAAGTGGTTCTCGTCATTTTTGATCCGACAGTGATTCGCTACGACGAACTGCTTAAAGTATTTTGGGAGAGTCATAATCCAACCCAAGGGATGCGCCAAGGCAATGATGCGGGCACTCAGTATCGTTCTGGTATTTATACGTATTCTGACGACCAGTACAAGCTGGCTGAGGCGTCTCTCAAGATGTTCCAAGAGGAGTTGTCGAAAGCAAATTACGGCACGATTACCACCGAAATTTTGAATGCACCCGAGTTCTACTATGCTGAGGACTATCATCAGCAATATCTAGCCAAGAATCCTGGTGGATACTGTGGATTAGGTGGCACGGGCGTGTCTTGTCCCGTCGGCATCACCGCATAATGCGTTAACGCAATGAAATGCCCCCCATGCCACAGACGCTATTCGTAGCACCTGTGGCATGGGCGCCAAGTCATGAAACCATTAGCAGTTAAGTATCTGAGTAATTGAACGCTTTGTTGGGATAGTCAGGTGGTGGTGGAAGGGTGACCGGATGCTTGCGGATGCAGTCCTGGAGATGGGCGATCGCCCGATCCAACTGCGCATCTTCTCCCTTAAAGGTGCTGTGGGGTAGGTTATCGACCACAATATCAGGCTCAACTCCATGCCCTTCAATCAGCCATTCTCCCTCTGGGCCGTAGACACCAATTTCTGCGGCTGAAGCAATTCCCCGATCCACCAGCCACGTTTGGAGCGACAGCCAAATCTCGCCGCCCCAGGTGCGGGTGCCGATGACTTTCCCCAGTCCTAGTCGTCGGAACCCTTCCGTGAACGCTTCGCCGTCTGATGCCGTGTGTTCATTGCACAACACCACCATGTGTCCTCGAAACGCCCACTGCATATTCCAGAAGGGCTTGCCCACGCGGGGTTTCCAGAAAAACCAGGCTTTGCGGAGCAGTTTTTCCAAAATCCAGCTATCAATGTTGCCGCCTCGGTTGTGACGCACATCGATAATCAATCCCTCTCGGTTGAAGATGGGATAGTAGTTTTCCACCCATTCGGTATAGTTGTCGCGTCCCATTGCCCGTAGGTGAACATAGCCAAGCTTTCCGGCTCCTTGTTGCTCGACCCGTTCTCGACAGCGATATTCCCAATCCGCATAGCGCAACTCAGCCGCGTCCCTCGTGGAAATGGGTCTGACAATGACCGAGCGACGCTCCTCTGCGTCCCTTTCCTTGATCTGGAGTAGCGCCTGCTGGTCTGCTAAATTCCTCAGCACAACCGCAGGATCGGGCACTGTGAGCAATGACACTCCATTGATGCCTTCAATCACATCTCCGATCTGAAGTGCAACGTCGGGACGGGCAAGAGGGCCAGCCCGCTCAGGATAATCGGAATCATGCTGATAAAGATAGTCGATGCGATATCCTTCATCAGTGCGCGTTAAGGTGGCTCCCAGAGAGGCCATGCCAATGCGATCCTGACTCTTACGGCGATCGCCCGCTACCACAAACGTATGCAGGGCAGCGAGTTCACCCACTAGTTGGGCAATCAGATTATTCAACTCATCCCGATCGGTCACCCGATCGACCAAGGGCAGGTGTTTCTCAAGGAGTCCCGGCCAGTCGACGCCATGCAAATTTCGGTCATAGAAGTAGTCTCGCTCCAGACGCCATGCTTCAATCAGCATCTGCCGCCACTCATCCCTTGGGTGGACAGAAAACTTCCAATTCGATAAGTTGACTTTTTTCTTGTCTAGCTCCTTCTCTTTCGGCGCATCCTTATCGGCCTCTAAGACATAAAAGTCATTCTCTTTGTGAATCAGAAGCTTGGTGCCATCAAGCGACAGTTCATAGGAGCGAATGTCCTTCATGACTGTTTTCACCTCAATGGGATCGTCTTTAATTTCGAGAGAACCTAGAACTTGCTTCCAGTCCTGATCAACGGCGATATCTTTCCAAAATAGTCGCGTGTCATTGATAGAAAGTGCCCGATAGTTACTGGCATCTAGGGGCAGTGCCATCACTCGCTGCTGCAATCCCTCCAGGTCAATCTCAACGGTGACAACGTCATCGTCTCCATCCTCAGCATCTGTCTTGTGGCCTGCTTCGGGTTGGACATCATCTGACAGTGACGACTGTGATCCCATTTTTTGATTCGGATTTTTCTTCTTCTCTGCTTCTTTTTTCTCTGCTTCCTCTTGCTCCAATATCTCCTGATAGAGTTCATCCAAGGGTTGAAAGGGCGATCGCTCTCCTTTCCGCAAGGCCACATGATAAATCTTGGTGGTTTTGTCGAAGTAGGGTTCGGGTTGACGTGGCCCCCACGGACTGGCTACAAGGGATTCAAAATGCCGATCAGACAGGAAGTATATCCATTTCCCATCGGGACTCCATACCGGACTGTAGCTATCGACGCGATCGCTCGTTAGGTTTACCGTGGTCTCATCTGCGAGGCAATAGAGTCGAATCTGGCTAAACAGATTTTCACAAGGAGCCACAAAGGCCAACCACTGACTATCGGGTGACCAGCTCCAATCAAAAAAGCCACCCCACGCTTCACTTTCAGCAATGCAACGAGACGCTCTTGTGTCTATGTTCAGCAACCATAGACGCTGATCCTTATCGCCAAAGACCAACCATTTGCCATCTGGTGACGGAATCCCTGCGTAGCGGAACACGTCCCCATCCTGAGTCAGCACCTCCGACGTTCCAACACCATTCGCAGGAATGTGACAAAACTCTAATTCCCCCGTTTCATCCGTCAGGGCAATGATCGTTTTGCCATCGGGCATAAATTTTGCATTGCGATAGCGAATGTGGCTGTCTCGCGTAGCAGCGATGAGTCGTCCCTGTTTGACAGGAGCCACAAAAACTCGTCCCCGTGCGGTGAGCGCGAGGCGATCGCCCGTCGGTGACAAGTGGGCAGAGG
The DNA here is from genome assembly GCA_039194035.1 of Cyanobacteria bacterium P01_E01_bin.6. Classification (GTDB taxonomy): domain Bacteria; phylum Cyanobacteriota; class Cyanobacteriia; order CAKZMO01; family CAKZMO01; genus JBCCWF01. The sequence continues at coordinate 13,800 of JBCCWF010000029.1, forward strand.
TAAGATATTGCATCGGTCGCTTGACCCAGCGCTCTCGCGTCTGATCAAAGTCAGAGGTGAGGAAGATGTCGAGTCGCTGATCGGTCTTGGTCTCGATGGTGTAGAGATGGAGATTAGCCCCAAGCTGGTAGACAATGCGTCCATTATGCAGTGCCGGAGACTGAACATCCCATCCCTGATGAAACGTCTGTTGGACAAGCTCGCCACCATCAGCCGTCATTGACCACAGATTCATGGTGCCGTCGCGATCGCTCGCAAAGTAAACCCGGTCATTCCACCACATCGGAGCCTTACTGGTTCCTGGGTAGTCAGTGGTGAGGGAATGGGCTTCTGGTGTACCCAGCGTATATGTCCAGATGTTTTGAGCGGTTCCTCCTTGATAGCGCTTCGTATGACTTCCCTGAAAGGCCAACCGAGTAAAGAAAATCGTCTGTCCATCTGGCGTAAAGCACCCGTCACTCGCCTGACTCAGCGGCAGCAAGTGGCGATCGCCCGTATCTGGATGAATCGCCGCAAGTTGAGCATTGGGAAGTGTTGAATAATGAGACGTGCAGTATAGAATCTTGCCATCTGGCATCCATCCCACCACATGGGCTCCTTCCCCTTCATAGGTATGGCGCGTTGGCATCCCTCCGATAAACGGCATGGAATAGACTTCGGTCGAGCCTTCATATTCTGCTGAAAATGCAATGCGGTTTCCATCGGGAGAAACAGCGGCATGGGATTCCACTCCGTGGTGAGTCGTCAACCGTCGAGCCAAGCCACCCTCACCCCCAACTGACCATAAATCACCCTCTGCGGTGAATATGATCATGTTGTTATGGATAGTTGGGAACCGATAAAACCCTAAGAAATAGTGGCTACGTGGCGAGGAAGAAGGAGATATCGGTTGAGGCGTTCGATCATCAGCGTGAGGCAACGGCGCATTCTCCTGGTTCAGTCAAAAATGATACGTGGTTTCCTATCATTCCAGACTCAGCCATGGGGATCGCTAGTCTTAGGGAAATTCCCAGATTTCATCCTATTAACGGCCTAGAAAGTCAGTCGTTCAGAACCTGTTTGGCCTGACTGATGCATGTGCAACATGTTTGAAGACTCATGCCCATGTAATAATGATGAGCATTAGAGTTGGATAAAAACGAATGACCCAAATTCTACTAGCTGAGGGAGTAGCAAGGGCGATCGCCAAAGTAAAACTCCAGCGAGTCCCATTCATTTTGCTGGGCTTGATGCTGTCGTTCATGGTCGTTGCCTCTCCTGCACTGGCAACAAGCCTCTACGAAATGCCGCTGGTACATGCGGGTGATGATACCTGGATTGTTGATAAGGCTGAGGTCATTAGCCGAGCAAATGAAGGGCGGCTCATGCGTGATTTTGAAGCCCTATCCGAAGAAACAGGCACAGAAATTCGCATGGCAACCATTCGCCGGATGGACTATGGTGAAACCATTGATAGCTTTACTGATAAGCTGTTTGAGCGATGGTATCCTACTCCTGAAGAACAAGGAAACCAGGTGCTGCTGGTCATTGACCAAGTTACTAATACCGTTGGCATTCGCATTGGAGATGGAGTTGAAAATACCATGCCTGATGCGATCGCCCAGAGTGTGGCAAAAGAAACGGCGATCGTCCCGCTACGAAAGGGAGATAAGTACAACCAAGCCTTTCTTGATGCCAGTGAGCGAATGGTCGCTGTTCTTTCCGGAGAGCCAGATCCCGGGCCACCTATCTTAGAAGACGAGATTATGTCGGAGAGTACCTTCACATCTGCTGAAGATACGGATACAAACAATGCCACTGTTCTCGTGATTGGCTTTCTTGTCGCTGCAACGATCATTCCAATGGCAACTTACTATATCTATCAAATTCTCCAGTCATAAACCCAAACGACGGCTCCTAACTTAGACGATGTTTATATATCCCTAAATTAGCCATACAAAACAAAGGTGAGTTGTGCAGTCATTCTGCACAACTCACCTTTGTTTTGTATGGGTAGGACTCATCTTCAAGCCATCGCTTTCGGCTACGACTCAATGAGCCGAAGCATTAGAGAAATGGGTAATCCAGAAACTGAATCACACTTTGTAACATTAAGAAACATTGCCGCTATAATAATCGAAATAGGATTTCCGCTAACCACTACAACATGAGAGATATGTGTACGCAATCGGGCCTGAATAGGAATGATGCTGAATGAATACTGGTCTGGATCGCGCAATTGACGCGCCGTATTTATCAATTATTCATTATCCTGCCTTTACGTAACGCTCTATCTCAGTGACGTTTGGTTTAGCGGCCAAGTTGTCCATAAACACTGGGAGGTGAGCCATGAAGAAAGCAAGCAATCGCTCTAATCTAACGCTTGTAGAACTTGAAGAAGGCATATTTGTTCGGACCCCCATTCCTAGTGAAAACCATTCAGCATTACGTGCAGGGTTTGCAGGCTACACAGCAAATCCTAGATGGTGTAACTCTAAAGTCATGGCATGGCGAACAGGTCGAGCTTGGCGGGATGCATTGAGAGAAGAAACGCTAGCCATTCGACAATCTGATGGACTGTTGGTGCCATTTGCCGAAGCACAAGAAACGCCACAACTTTCCAAAGAAAAGAAAACGAATTTGCTTACCAAACTAAAGCGTCGAGCAACTTCAATGCACGATGCGCAGCAAATACAACAAGCTTAAACTTCAAATACAGCTAGAACAAAAACATGTTTAGAGATGCGAATTTGCAACATCTCCAAACATGTTTTGTATCTGCCTTGTATCGTCATACTCAGTGATTTAAGTCGTGGCTTTTTTACGGGAACGGCTTGAGCGAGTCTTTGTTGAAGGTTCTGGCTCAACAACAGCTTCGGCATCTTCTGGATCTGCGAGGTCTACAACGGGTTCATCATTGATAGCGACGTCTGGAGCATCCCCATTCATTCCAAAATTAGAGGGCATGGAATCACCTAGAGCCTCTTGAGGAAGCTCTAATTTTTCTCGGACTTGGCGATTGATATCCTCTGCAAAATCGAGGTTTTCTTTCATGTAAATAACCGTATTGTCTCGCCCTTGAGCCAAATTGTCGCCGTTGTAGCTGTACCATGCTCCTCGACGAGTGACGATGCCGTGTTCTTCGGCGAGATCCAACAAACAACCAATCGATGAAATACCTTCTCCAAACATGATGTCGAACTCAGCAATTCGGAATGGAGGAGCAACCTTATTTTTCGCAACCTTTACCTTGGCACGAATGCCAGTCTCTTCGGTTCCCTTCTTTAGGGTTTGAATCCGCCGAATGTCTAATCGAACTGAGGCATAAAATTTAAGGGCATTGCCACCCGTTGTTGTTTCGGGGTTGCCGTACGTTACTCCGATTTTGAGGCGAAGCTGGTTCAGAAAAATGATGCTGCATCCAGTCTTTCCGATGTTGCCGGTGATTTTTCGAAGAGCCTGACTCATCAGTCGTGCCTGTAAACCCACATGGGTATCTCCCATTTCCCCTTCAATCTCAGCACGGGGAACTAAGGCAGCGACAGAATCGACGACAACTAAGTCAATGGCATTTGAACGCACCAATTGGTCAACGATTTCTAGAGCGGCTTCTCCTGTATCTGGCTGAGACACTAAGAGATTATTAATATCAACGCCAAGGTTTCCTGCATAGACTGGATCGAGGGCATGCTCTGCATCAACAAATGCGGCAATACCTCCCCGCTTCTGTACTTCAGCTAATGCGTGAAGTGCTAGGGTTGTTTTACCAGAACTCTCCGGGCCATATATTTCGATGACACGGCCTTTGGGTAGTCCTCCACCCAACGCTAAATCGAGCGTTAATGCACCCGTTGGAATTGTTTCAACGCGCATGCGAGTCGCATCGCCAAGTCGCATAATCGTGCCCTTGCCAAAGTTTCGATCAATTTGACCGAGCACCATATCTAGAGCTTTTTGTTTCTCGGAATCGACGTTGGTCGCCTTAGCCATGAGCACCTCAAGTTGCGATCGCATAAAAATTGAACTAACAGTAAGCCAGAAATGCATCTAAGCCTACTTTTGAATTTTGAAATATCCGGTTAGCTTATAAACAAGTCAGCCAATCAGTCCGACATCCATCACGATCAAGCAGTTTTCAAAAAATGAGCAGTTTCCATTAGGGATATTCAGTGGGCGATCGCTATCATACAATTGTACTAGAATTGTCGTCACTATTTACAGTATTCTGACCTACCATCAATTGTCCACTATGCAACAAGGATTAAATAAAACCATATCGGGGTTTGCGTCATGATGTGCATTGAATCAGTCACCGTGTTTAGGGTTTTCCCAAGCGTTGCCAAATCAGTGCCTTGTTTAATCTAATCTATCGGGCAATGTGGCGATAGTGAAATGGATGTCCATGATGAATATGCCCGCACTGAAATGGCTTCAATCACTAGACTGTAGATTTCCCGATTATCGCAAGTTGATATCTAGACCATGGGATTAAGTACCCAAATAAAGAACAGACTTAGGATAAACCGTCGCCATAATGAATTAACCGTTGACGTCCTCTATGAACTTCAATCTTTCGAACCTATTCGCTCCAGATATCCCTCTATCAGTTGAGGGACTAACGCTGCATATTCAAAATTTATTGGAGCATGATCCGGATCTTCGACAGGTATGGGTCATGGGAGAAGTCTCAAGTTCTACCCGGTATCGTAGCGGTATCTTTTTTACTCTCCAAGATCCAGATGCAGATGCATCAATCAGCTGTGTCGTTTGGACCAGCCAAATTAATCAACTCGCCCATCTACCCGTACCGGGTGAACAATTCATCATTCTAGGGCGGATTCGACTCCACCGAAAACGAGGAACGTATCAGCTCAATGTTTGGCAGGCTTTGCCGGCAGGAGAAGGCTTGCGAGCACTCCGTTATCGCCAATTGCGGCAACAGCTTGAGCAAGAAGGCATCTTTAATGATGAGAATAAGCGTCCGTTACCGCCTCATCCCACAACGATTGCTGTTGTCACATCCCCACAAGCGGCTGCCTGGGGAGATATTCAGCGGACGCTGAAGCGTCGTTACCCAGGACTTCACGTTCTTTTCTCTCCGGCTCTTGTCCAAGGGGATCAAGCTCCTGACTCAATTGTGACGGCTATTCGCCGGGTTGAAGCTGACGGGCGTGCTGAGGTGCTGTTGCTGTCGCGAGGCGGCGGGGCAACAGAGGATATGGATTGCTTCAATGACGAACATGTTGTGCGAGCGATCGCCGCTTGTCCGATTCCAGTCGTATCTGGCATCGGACACCAACGGGATGAATCCCTCGCCGATCTGGCAGCGGATCTGTGTGTTCATACTCCGACAGCAGCAGCCGAGCAGGCGATTCCTCTCTTGGCTGAACTCTATGACGATCATGTTGAACGGTATACTCACTTGCGCCTCGCATTATCGAATCATGTGCGTGCGAAAGAAGAGCAACTCCATCGGCTAGGAGAACAGCTTCATCGCCTTCAAGTTGATCAGCAGCTCGATCATGAACGCCAGTCAATCGCTTGGTTTCGGCAGCGCTTGACTCAAACAGTGATGAACCGGTTGAGCCAAGCGACGCAGCATCATACCTTGCTCCAACAAAAGCTCAGTACCCTGGATCCCGAAGCTGTACTTAAGCGTGGTTATGCTCTGATGAAAGATGCTGATAATCGAGTGGTACGCTCAACGGATGACCTATCTCCGGGACAAAACGCCATCGTGCAATTAGCGAATGGCTCCGCTCACGTTACCATCAACCAGATTGACTCTGCGCCAACCGCGGAAGCTAAAACCAGTTAATCATTCAACATTTTTAGTGCCGTCTTTTCCTTTACTTGCCATGACGAAAACCTCCCACAAAAAACATGACTCCACCAGTCCCGCCGCCAGTGAGCGCCTGCCAAATGTATCGTCAGAAGAGTCAGGCACGAGTCTACCTGATGATTGGAACTATGAAACAACGGTTGAGTCTATCGAAAGCATTATCGGACGCATTGAAATGGGAGACATGGAGTTAGCCGATATCTTTGACCAATTTGCGATCGCCGTAAAACATCTGCACCAATGCGAATCCTTTTTAGATCACCATCGCCAACAGGTTGACGTGCTAATCGAAACGTTGACCGACTAAGAATTCTATCGAATCAGATTGAGCCTGTTTACCGAGAAGGATCCGTTACTGTCTTTCTGAGTAACACGGACTGTTTCGAAGGCATGAAAATTAAAAACCCCTAACAAAATACTGTCCCGTTCTATGTCATTCCTATGTTTAGGCAATGCTCCCTCGCTTTCGAGTCTCTTTATAGGACGTGCTGATGTTTGTTAGTCCTGCCCGAATCATTTGATGTTCCAAAAGGGCAAAAAAACGAGCGCGATCGCCTCCTCTTACGACTGCTTGGTTATGGGCTTCTGCCAACGCCACAGGGTAGCCGTACCCCTTTTGCACTTGAGCAATGGTCAACGTTAGCGCTGTATCCAACAACTGAGAATCATCCGACACCCATGCAGGGAACTCAAGTCGGGCAACCTCCGTACCCACATGGATATAGCAAAAGTGAATGACATGATCTCCATAGCTATCTAAAATACGTGCCGAACTACGAAAAATCGGACTCCGTTCTCCAGGCTGGAGCTGGGTCATCCACAACGCGGTATCTCGCAATGAAACGAGTTGATGACAAACGGCTGTATCGGTCTGTCCAGCGCAGTGGGTCATGCAATCAGGTGTTTCGTAACCACATAATTGCAGCCGCAAAAGATTCAGTACCTCTCGGCTCCGGGACGCACTCAGATACCCCACAACTGGAATGCGTGCCTGACGGAGTTTCTCCCAGGAGTCCAACACAGGGGGCAGAAGGCGATCGCGCGCCTCACTGGGCAATGGCTCTAGGAACCAGTAGATCAACGACCCATCTACCATCGCCAAACTAGGAATCACAGGACGTTCAGTCTTGTGAGATCTTGTCGAAGAGGAGGTGGGGTGGGGTGTAGACGATGAGACAACGGACGCAACCGTATCAGATGAATCGCTCAGTGACGAAGAATCCAGGTTCAGGTCAAGGGCTTCTAGGGCTAGGTCGGCTAACTCGACGGCTTCGGATACCGTCCGTTGGAACCCCATCCACTCTTCCGTTCGAATGCCCCATTGCCGCGAGCGATACAAATCTTCCGCGCGATAGAATACTTCGGGCAATCCATCAAGCAACGGATATCGATTTTGCCCATAGTGCAACACAACCCGACCGACATTGATGAGGTAGCAGTAGGCAATTTCGTGATGGCTCGGAGAAATTTGAGACCCATCCGTAGCAATGACTGTATGAGCCGCTGGTGCTGTGGCGATCGCCCGACGTAAGTGAAGCGGTTCTAGGGGCTCGGCAATCGAAAATCCAATGCGATCGCGCCACTGATCTAACGTTGCTCCCAGAGTATCCTGCTGTTCTTGAGCTTGAGTCAGCAGACGCTGGGCACGCACTATGCGCTGTTGAGACGCCTCTGCCTCTTGAATCAAGTGAGTCCCAATGCCTTTCATTTGCTGGGTTAGTTTTGTCAGGTCAAGCAATCATTACCCTCCGTCATGAGACACCGATCACGCTGACAATATCCAAAACGTTATTGTTCTGATTGTCTTAGTCTTTTCTTCTGCCGTACACGACTTGGCAACATTGATAAAGAAACCCTCATTGCTTCGTTGCAATGTTGAGAAGTCTGTCAAGTCATGTGTCTTATCTACTATAGTGCGAACGACCACATTTTTAGGTCGTTAGTACTAATTGAAAAGATCTTAGTTAAGTAGGTAGACACAATTCAATATAAAACCTCTATATCCTGCGCAGTGGGCAGCACAGGATGCAGCTACTGGTTTTTAATTATGCCGAGATACTAATGACTGGAAATTTTAGAATTGCGCTGATCCCTTATTCATGATGGTGACTGCTTATGCCGTTAAACGGTGTGTTTGTTGGTCTCACAACCTTGGACTTCATCTATCAGGTGGATGCTATTCCTCACCCCAATCAAAAGGTTGTGGCGATCGCCACAACTCTTGCTGCTGGTGGCCCAGCGACAAATGCAGCTGTTGCCTTTCAACATCTTGGAAATCAGGCAACTCTGCTGAGTGTGGTGGGTCATCATCCCATTCATCACTTGGTCACGGGAGATTTAGAAAACTGTGGCGTAGCGATCGCCGACTTGATGCCAACATACGCCGCCCCACCTCCCGTTTCATCTATTTTTGTTACGACTGCAACGGGCGATCGCGCGGTTGTCTCGGTGAATGCCACCCAATGTCAGGCCACATCTGAGCACCTTTCTGAGGATGTTCTACGAAGGTTTGATCAAAAGCAGATTGACGTTGTGTTAATTGACGGACATCAACGGTTAGTGGGAGAGGCGATCGCCCAGATTGCTAAACAAAATAAGATCCCAGTTATCGTCGATGGAGGAAGTTGGAAACCCGGCTTTGAATCCGTTCTTCGATACACTGATGTCGCCCTATGCTCGGCTAACTTTTTTCCGCCAGGATGTACAACTCACAATCAGGTTTTGGACTATTTGTCCATCCTCAACATTCCCTTGATTGCTATCACCCAGGGCGATCGCCCCATTCTCTACAGCGTGAGAGGAAAAACTGGAACTCTTTCAGTGCCGTCGATTCGAGCAGTGGATACCTTGGGTGCTGGGGACATTTTCCACGGAGCATGGTGTCACTATGCCCTGTCTGGCGGAAACCGAGAAAATTTCTCTCCTTGCTCGGTCACGGAACAGCAGTTTACAACTACGCTGAGTAACGCTGCCGCTATTGCATCTCGGTCGTGTCAATTCTTTGGAACTCGCCAATGGATGACCGTTGAGGGCGATCGCCCTGAATATTAATTCAGTGGGTCGTCAATCGAGAAGGTGCTTGTCAAGCTAAGAAGGCAAAGCTCCGAAAGACAACATCTTGAGGCACATTCAGAAGCATATATCTTGTCCAGAACTTCTCATTCATGCATTCAAGAACAGGCTATAACTGAGTTGAGCAATTGGTCATTGCCCAGTATTTGTGTGCTGGACATCAATGTTGTTGCTTGTAAGTAGAGCAAATAAACCGTTGAGTTATAGGAATTTCTAAATTTATGGCCTATCAAACAGAGAAAGCTGTTGCCATTGATGCAGCACGCGCCGCAGCAACGCTTTGCGAACGTGTTCGCCACACGATTTCTCCTGAAGCCATCGAAAAAAAGGATAAAAGCCCTGTTACAATTGCAGACTTTGGCGCACAGGCCATTATCTGTCGAGCGATTGCCGAAGCATTTCCGAATGACCCCATCGTGGGAGAAGAAGATGCGGCTGAACTAAGAACCCCAGAAATGAGCGATCGCCTCAGCCAGGTGACCTCCTTTGTGCAGGAAGTTGTGCCAGAAGCCACCACGGAGAATGTGCCGGACTGGATTGACCGAGGCAATGGTTCTGTTGCAGAACGCTTTTGGACACTTGATCCCATTGATGGAACCAAAGGTTTTTTGCGAAAAGATCAGTATGCGATCGCCCTAGCGCTGATCGACAAGGGAGAGGTAAAAGTTGGAGTATTGGTATGCCCTGCTCTCACGTTTGAAGAGAGCCAAGAGCCAGGACTTCTTTTTGTTGCCGTTCGTGGTGAAGGCACAACAATGATGCCCCTCGCTGGCGGAGATGCCCAACCCACTCAGGTCGTTAGCCCAGATGAAACAGACAAGTTTCGGTTTGTGGAAAGTGTGGAATCTGGGCATGGAGACCACTCCCGTCAAGAAGCGGTGGCAAAAGCAGCAGGAATTACCACGGCGTCTTTGCGCATGGACAGCCAAGCGAAGTATGCAGCTGTAGCAGCCGGTCAAGCTGCCCTCTATTTAAGACTCCCCTCGCCCAAGTCTCCTAACTATCGTGAGAAAATTTGGGATCATGCCGCAGGCTCTATTGTGGTCGAAGAAGCGGGGGGTCGGGTGACTGATATGCATGGTAATCCCTTAGACTTCGCTAAGAATGCAAAACTGGTGGACAACCAAGGGGTTATCGTCAGTAATGGCCCTATTCATGACCAAGCATTAGAAGCGCTGAAAAAAACTCCTGCATCCGCTGTTAGCTAAGAGTCAGGCTACTTATCTCATCAGAATAAGTACCTGGACGTCATTAAAACCAAAACCCCAAATTCTGTGCCGCCTGATGCGCGGGCGGCACAGAATTTGGAAAGTTACGTCTAAGAATGAATAGCTACTGATACAGATGGATAGGCTATGCAGCATAACTGCATAGCCTATCCATCTGTATAGCTTGTGCCAAGTTGTGTTGGGAACTGTCGTCTTCTCGCAGGGAAAACAACAGTTCCCAACTTAGACGAGTTTTATATGAACAATAACCCTTGACCTTGGGGATTTCGATGCCGTACAGTCTCACGGAGAGAGTGACGCATCGGTGGAAACATGAAACTCTAGTTTTCCCCGAACGTTACGTAATATTTATGTAAGGCCGTACGTTTTCACGTGCAGTCTTTATACATATGACGAGTTAGCAACCACTGAATACCTTGTTCACCATAGGAGAAGGCAATAATGAGTGATTCGAATCTGAATCTCATTCAAGGCAGTGGTTTGATTGATGGAACAGATTTAGGCGACTGCATTATTGGGAGCCGTGAAATCGATGTGATTGATGCAGGCCGTGGCAACGATAATGTTTCCGGAAATGACGGCGACGACACCATTGATGGGCAACAAGGCAATGACATTCTTTCCGGAGATGGAGGGTCAGATACCCTTGCCGGTGGGAATGGAAGCGACGTTCTCATCGGTGGTGAAGGAAATGATTGGCTTGTTGGGGGAAACAGGGCAGGTATCCACACGGATGACGATTATTTAGTGGGCACCGATTATGCTGCAGGGGGAATCGGTGAGGTCGATATTCTACGAGGCAGCCGGGGAGCAGACACATTTGTGTTGGCGGAAACTAAAGCGACGTTAGAGCAAGATATTGTGCGCCAGGATGAGCTTATCGGACAAGTTGCAGAGCAAAAGCTCTATTACCAAGACCCTGGCTTCAGCAATGGAAATAATAGTTACGCGTTGATTGAAGATTTCCGGCCTAATCAGGGGGATAAAATCCAACTTTTGGATCCTGATGTCATTACAGGCCAATCGAGCCGTCTAGGCTTGAAGCAGTTTTACATGGTTGGCCCGTCACCGATCCCCGATGTCCAAGGCAATGCGATTTATCTCAGTTCGACGCATGATGTTCTGCCTGCTGATTTGATTGCGATTGTGAGATTTCCAGCCAATCCAGGTCGCCAAGTCAATCTCATGGCTGACTACGTGAGTTACGTTGGAGAACAACAACTTCCTCAACCCATTCCCTTTCCAGTCGAACCTCCGATTGATTTGCCGGCCCAGCTTTAATCGATCACATCATTCGCCTCAGGCGTTTTTATGTCATTAGGGATCTGCAAATAAAGTACCAATAGAGGGGCGGCGGGCTAAGCCCGCCGC
>JBCCWF010000030.1:0-24779 GCA_039194035.1 Cyanobacteria bacterium P01_E01_bin.6
GGCTGAGCCACCACTCCAACAACATACTTTCCGATTCTCTTTCATTCCTATTTTTAAGCCATGATGGCTTCGGTAGAGGGCGCGATCGCGTCCTCTTTGTTTTTGGATATCCTCGATAGTCGTTATAGTTCTCGATTTAGCAAACTTCTCAGATTCACTACGAAGAAAGGAGGGGGCGTCATGGGTTCCATGTCAGAAACACTTTGGGCTAAGAATCAAGATTTGGCGATCGCCTGCCTGGAGAATCTATTTGTTAGAGGCATTGCCACTGGCACTCTACCAAAATCAACATTCGCATACTATGTTGGGCAAGATGCCTTTTTTCTAGAAGCGTTTGCCCGTGCCTACAGCATTGCCGCTGCAAAAGCACCAGACTGGGAAAGCTTTGAGATTTTTCATCGCTTGGCTGATGGCGTCTTGGAAGAACTAACGCTTCATCAACGCTATGCCAGCACCTGGAACGTTGACCTCAAAACTGTCACCCCTGGGGCCACAACCCGTCGATACACAGATTTTTTATTGGCTACCGCATGGAGTTCTGGTGTGGGCGTTACTACTTGTGCCATGCTTCCATGCATGCGTCTTTACGCGTTTCTCGGAACAATGCTTGCAACAGAAAATCAGCCTGCCCATGACTACACAGATTGGATTCAGACCTATAGTAGTGGCGAGTTTGATGACCTTGCTCAGCAGCTTGCACACCTTGCCAATACCTACACATCTGAGGGAGAAGCAGAACAAACAGCCTATCGTTATGCCATGCAATGTGAGTTGGATTTCTTTCAGGCAGCATGGGATATCGGCATCGCACCGTCAAACAAACATGGCAAGCCTGAAGTGGGCTGAGTGGCATGAACAGCAGCACATTGCGATCGCCATCAGCACAGCAGGTAGGTTGATGTGACCGTTATTCTTTGTCCAGGTATTCATCATGAACGTCTGACGCAAAATTTCTTAGAGCAGATGTCCCCGGCATTGTCAGATCCTGTTGTTTTTTCAACAAACCAGTATCCTGCTTACTCTGCCTGGCATCTGATTCAGTGTCTCGAAACAAGTCTTGATCCGCAACAGCTTGAGACCCCGATACTGTTTATCGGATTTAGTGCTGGCGTCGTAGCAGCGATCGCCACTGCCTGGTATTGGCAACTCAAGGGGAGATCGGTCAAAGCACTCATTGCACTGGATGGTTGGGGAATACCACTCAGAGGTACGTTTCCGATTCATCGAATGAGTCATGATTTGTTCACGCACTGGAGTTCAACGATTGGCGAAACGCGCAGTGATTGTTTCTATGCCGAGCCATCCGTTGATCACCTCGACTTGTGGCGATCGCCCGCATCGACCCAAGGACAGTGGGTGAAAACGTCCTCCGAACAATCCTCGTCATGGTTAGGCACCTGTCGGTCAGCCATGCAATCTCATGACGGGCAAGCGACTCATCGCCAAACAACGGCTGCTGAATTTCTGATGATGTTGCTCCAGCGATACGGTGAATTATCGTCACAACCATGACGGATTAGCTAGCGGGTTGGACTCATTCAGCCTTTGTTCATTGTTTCAGTACGGAAACCATACATAGTGCTCATGCCATGCCCTAACGCAAATTCGTAAAGCTATAGTCGTCGATTGGGGGCGATCGCCTCCTCTTCTACGTCCAAAGCATCTCTTTGAAACTCTGCCGTTTGTGGCAATACGCTAGTCGTCGTCACCATCAAAATATCTATCAAGCCATGTAATATCTTGGTTTGTGAAGCCCATGACAAAGTCAGGCTGAAAAAAAATGCGGAACCCGCCTCCCCACAAAGATAAGACTTGCCAATAGTCCTCATTTGCATAAAATTGTTCTGGCGAGGCCGAAACATCCCATTCCTCTCCGAATGGCAACGACTCTGACCAAGAGTGAATAGGAGAACCATCGTCCAGACGACCGCAATTGAGAGTGCATGCGACAGTCGGTAGATTTTGAGTCGTGAAATGCAGTTGAATCCGATCCCCTGATAGTTGCATGTTTTCTAATCGTGCTAGACACGCTTCTCTAGATTCAATGAAAATAGCGGTTCGCCTGATATGGGTGTGTAAGACGTCGTGATTCATAGATGTGTCATTCGCAGTCACAGCAGTGGGTTCACTGGTTTGTAGCAATATCCGTTTCGCTTACTCGTTAGTCACTCAGCCTTCAATATCTTCAGCAAACACCAGCATGTATCCATCCGGATCGCGAATCCCTATTTCTTTCATGCCATAGTCATCACGAATTTCGGGACCATGCACAATATCGACACCTTTGGTGTGGATGAACTGATAAAACTCATCAACGGCATCGCACCAGAAGTAAACATCCCAACAATTGTTCAGGCCATTGGGACGAGGCTGCTTTGAGTCCGCTTGGTTGAGCATGACGACAAATCCATCTCTGGAGGGCATTGCAAACGCTGGGGGATCGCCCCACAACTTGGGTTCATCAAAGCCGAGCACATCTACATAGAAACGAACAGATGTGATGATATCCGAGACAAAGAAATGAGGAGAAGACGCGCGTATTTTCATGACTGGTACAACCCATTCGCGTAATACTCAACTTACCAAAGCATTGATCTTGGCATAACAGAACATATGTACTTATTATATCAATTTTCAACGCGATGGGCGATCGCCCTCTACTCTCACCCCAAGACGCTACTGGGCATCCAACCCAAGAAATATGACAGTCATTGACAGCCGCGTCATGGTCGCTATGTCTATCACGTTATGCCTATCAACAAAAAGCGATCGCCCAATCACGATGCTGTCAATATCTTCCTTGATGATAATTAAAAGCTCGTTGCATATGTTCCTGCGATTCTTGGGTGTCATGCATGGGGGCAAACTTCTGCAGAAGCGCAATCTGAAGCCCTTGCAAGTCCCTAAATTAAAATTGTCGTGACCATTCTTGGGGCCAACGCTCAATGACCACCTTCGTTTGCGTAAAGAACTCTACCGCATGGTGTCCCTGACCATGCAAATCCCCAAAGAAGCTTTCCTTCCAACCACTAAACGGGAAAAAGGCCATCGGCGCTGCAACTCCAATGTTGATACCAATATTGCCAGCCTCAGCCTCATAACGAAACTTCCGCGCAGCGGCACCACTACTGGTAAACAAACAGGCCATGTTGCCATACTGCCCACGATTCACCAAGGCGATCGCCTCATCAATCGTGTTGAGGTGAATCAGACTCAGCACTGGCCCAAAAATCTCCGTTTTGGCAATCTCACCCAGGGGATCAACATCTTGCAGAACCGTTGGACGAACAAAATGTCCTTGTTCATAGCCCGAAACAGCAGGGCTACGGCCATCCACTAACACCTCTGCGCCCTGGTCTGCACCTTTTTGGATCAACTCCTCAATGCGGGTCTTGCTCTGTCCTGAAATCACCGTGCCCATTTGCACGCCGTCATCCAACCCATAACCAACAACACGAGATTCAGCGGCTTGGGCGATCGCCTCGGTAAAGGGCTTTTTCGCATCGCCGATCGTAATAGCGACGGATGCCGCGAGGCACCGTTGTCCCGCACAGCCAAAGGCACTGTCTGCCATGATGCGCGTGGTCATCTCCACATCGGCATCGGGCAAGACAATGACTGGATTTTTTGCCCCACCCTGGCACTGGGCACGTTTGCCGTTGGCTGCAGCCCGACCATAGACATAACGGGCGATGGGACTCGATCCGACAAAGCTAATGGCTCGAACCTGGGGATGGTCGAGAAGCGTATCCACAACCTCCTTGGCACCATGCACCAAATTCACAACCCCGGCGGGTAGATTCAGCTGATCTAGCAAGTGAAACACCTTCTGCATCGTCATCGGCACTTTTTCAGATGGCTTGATGATGCAGGTGTTGCCACAGGCGATCGCATAGGGCATAAACCAGAAAGGAATCATGCCAGGAAAGTTGAAGGGCGCAATGATGGCAGTAACGCCAAGGGGTTGACGAATCATGCTCTCGTCGATGCCACGGGCAATGTCTTCTGAGGTGTATCCCTGCATGAGGATGGGAATGCCGCAAGCAACCTCGACGTTTTCAACAGCGCGGCGCATTTCCCCTTGGGATTCTTTGAGCGTCTTGCCACACTCGATGGTAATCGTGCGGGCTAACACATCAAAATGCTGTTCCAGCAATTCCCTCAATCGAAATAGATATCGCACCCGCTCATTGGCCGGAACCCGTCGCCAATCGTGGAATGTTGCTTGGGCTGCATCAACGGCCTGATGAACATCGACAGCCATTGACAGGGGAACGCGCGCTAGTGGATCCAGCGTGGCTGGATTCTCGACTGATAAGGATTCTAATGATGTCGCAGGAACCCACTGGCCATTGATGTAATTGGGAAGGGTTTGGGTTGATGCCATAGTGACTGAGAGATGTTGGACGTTAGATTTTGGCATAGCCTTCGACCGTCAAAACCGCATAGCACCTTGGAGGAGACATTTAGAGTATTGAGTATTCAAGCCAAACTCAACACTCTAAAATCCAGTATTCAAGGCGTGTTCAAGGGGAAAGAGCCGGATATGATCGTTGGCGATCGCCACATGCACGGATTCTCCCACAGGAAAGACGATGTCGGCGGGTGTTCTGGCAATGAGTTCTTTTCCAGATGCAGTGATGAGGGTATATCGATTTTCACGACCTAGAAATTGGCGATCGCGAATGACAGTAGACCCCGCTTCGTCATAGGTTAATGTCAGATCTTCTTGCCGCACTAGCAAATCAGCTTGATAGCCTTCCTCAAGATATGGAGAGTTGAGCGATGTATCAGGCGATGCGGGCTGATGGGCGATCGATCCCAGCTCGGTATGCCATGAGCCATTATGCCACTGGGCAGGAATGAAGTTTGCTTGGGTCACAAAAGTCGCCACAAAGCGAGAACTCGGTTTTTGGTAGAGGTCTTCGGGAGAAGCAATTTGCTCGATTTGACCCTCTCGCATTACAGCAACGCGATCGCAAATGGAAAGGGCTTCTTCCTGGTCATGGGTGACAAAAATCCCCGAGGCTCCTGCTGTTTTGATGATGTCGCGCAGCTCTTGTCGGAGTTGAAGACGCACCTTGGCATCTAGATTACTCAACGGTTCATCCAACAACACCATTTTTGGATACGGAGCCAGCGCTCGTGCTAAAGCAACTCGCTGTTGCTGTCCACCAGAAAGTTGATGGGGAAAACGTGATTCCATACCCCCTAAGCCAACAAGTTCTAGTACCTCATGAACCCGCTCTCGAATGGCGGGCGATCGCATCGTTTTGCGTTGATGTAGGCCAAAGGCCACATTCTTACCCACATTCAAGTGAGGAAACAATGCATAGTCTTGAAAAACCATGCCAATGCCCCGTTGCTCTGGAGGAACCCATTCACCGCCAGCCACAAGCCGATGGGCTAGAAAAATTGAGCCAGACTGTGGTCGCTCAAATCCAGCAATAAGGCGCAGAAGCGTTGTCTTCCCACAGCCCGATGGCCCCAACAGCCCCAGCAGCTCTCCATCGTAGAGCGTTAACGTCACGGAACAGACGGCTGGAGCAGTTGCCCGATCAAATTGGCGAGTAACTGAATCAAGTTGAAGGACAGCGGTTTGAGTCATCCTTAAAATCTAGAGCTTTCTTCGAGGGTTGTAAATCCTTCTTGCCATTCATTCTCAGGAGATGTCCTTGAGAATGAATTTAAATCCTTGTCAGCTGATACCCAAAGCAATGCATCACGTCATCTACTCTTCAGCAAACTTGGCACATGACCATATTCACTGCCATCGTCTCATGAAGCAGGCCAACTCGCGTTGCATCATCGGTGGGCTAAGATTTTGCTTCAGTGAGTTGAGCAATCTCGTGGAGAATCTGAGTTTGCTCATGAGTGAGTTGCTCTAACCGATAGAGGAGTTGAGCAATATCTTTATTTGCCAAGGCCGAATCACTATCGCGAGGCAATGTAGACTGCACCCGCAACAACTCATAAGACCGCAATTCCTCAACTGATGATTGTTTTGGGGATACAGAAACCAATGGCAAAAAAGACAGCCCTGCCCTTTGAAGGCCAGCCCTCGTGAGAACGTATATTTGTCCCATGGCCCATCGAAGCAGAAGGAGAGGAAGCTGCAATAAAACGAGCCATAGCTTTCTAGCCATTTCGACCATGAGCTGTAAGAACGATAGAAAAAACAACAGCGCTACACCAACAACGACCAAACTAATCAGAGGATGATTTAGCAGCCATGCCATCGGATAGTCAAGCAACCATGCGAGAATCGGGTGATCCTGAAACCAAGAATCAGCTTTAGCGGCGATCGCCATCTTCCATTCAGATATCGCATGCTGGGGCGATCGAAAAAACAAGAATGATTGGGGAAGATTCGCGACTACCCTCCACGAAACGTGATTGGGTACAACGCTAAATTCCTGGAAACATCGTGCGATCGCCCACAACATAACATCCACGCCCCCTCAGGAAAAATCGACGTCATCTGTGTCCACGTACCATCCAATTCAATACAATCGGATAACCATTGGCATGACACAGATACCATAATCTATTCTCTTGCATATCCATCCGCAACTGATATACCAGGTCTTAGCATCGGAGTAGGGTCATTCCGATAGTGAGATCTTGGATTAAGAAAAGAAATGCGACATCACTCGTCACCTTAACTTCGTGCAGAAACCATAGTTTCACACATGCTAGAAACACATCCGCTTATGATCAACCATAGGGGAATACCTTGCCTCAGCCCTCAACCCTTGTTACAACTGAATCTATGCTGACTCGTATTAAAGATATTGCTGCTGACCTTGCGCCTCGTCTGATTGAAATTCGGCGCCATCTCCACAGCCACCCTGAATTAAGCGGACAAGAATACCAAACTGCCGCCTATGTTTCAGGCGTGTTGTCGTCCTTCGGACTACAAGTACAGGAATTTGTGGGGAAAACAGGGGCGATCGCTGAATTATCTGGGCAGGGAACCGATCATCGGCGGTTGGCCATTCGTGCAGATATGGATGCGTTGCCCATTCGAGAACGAACTGAATTGGACTATGCATCCAAACATGTGGGCATCATGCATGCCTGTGGCCATGACGTTCACACAACGGTTGGCCTAGGCACTGCGATGGTATTGACTCAACTCATCGATGCCCTACCAGGAAAAGTTCGATTCTTATTTCAGCCTGCAGAAGAAACGGCTCAGGGCGCAGGATGGATGTTGCGCGATCACGTCATGGATGATGTGTCTGCAATTTTTAGCCTCCACACATTTCCATCGATTCCCGCCGGATCAATCGGCATTCGATATGGAGCACTCACGGCAGCCGCCGACGATATTTCCATCACCATTTTGGGCGAATCTGGTCACGGGGCACGTCCTCACGAAGCAATTGATGCCGTGTGGATTGCGGCTCAGGTCATCACCACGCTCCAGCAGGCCATCAGCCGCACCCAAAACCCACTACACCCGGTCGTATTAACGTTTGGGCAAATTAGTGGGGGACGAGCACCGAACGTCATCGCAGACCAAGTGACCCTAACAGGAACTGTGCGATCGTTACATCCTGAAACCAGCGAAGCACTACCTGATTGGATTGACGGCATCGTTTCCGGCATCTGCAAAACCTATGGCGCACAATACGAAATGGATTACCACCGGGGAGTTCCTTCTGTGCAAAATGACCGTTTGCTTACCCAAATTACAGAATCAGCAGCGAAGGAGGCATGGGGACGCGATTATGTTCAAATCATCATGGAACCCTCTCTAGGAGCCGAGGATTTCTCGCTCTATTTAGACCATGCTCCCGGCACAATGTTTCGCCTTGGCGTAGGGTCTGAAACACAGCCAAATTACCCATTACACCACCCCAAGTTTCATGTTGATGAAACAGCAATCCTCACTGGTGTTGTAACGCTCGCCTATTCTGCCTGGAAATATTGGCAGCTTCACTAATAGGGTGTCTGAAACGCTTTAAAAGCTTTATTTGTGCAGCCTGCGACAAGCTACACAAATAAAATCTGACGTCGTAGAAATTCTCGATCTTCATTTTGTAATTTTGAAAGAGTTTATGGCGGCGGCCTAGAGCCTAAGGGGTATAGCAGCGCTAACATTCATCACGTCGAAGGTTTCACCACGCGGCTTGGCAAAGTTTACGAAGAAATCGCGCTGAGCGCGCCTCAATCGATCATTTCTTCGTAGTGAACCTGAGAAAGTTGCCAAGTCATGTCACCACTGAAAATTCCAAACCTCCTCCAACCTCGACAGGTCTCGACACCAAAACAACGCTACAAGTGGCTAACATTCTGCCATCCTGCAACGCTGTTTCAGTATTTCCCGAGATCTTGACCCCAACAATCTCTCGTGTTTAAGGCTCTGTCTGTAGATTTTGAGGGTTCAGAAGCTGCATCATTTGCTGAATGCCTGCTTGAATTCGGCGGGTCACCGTAATTGGGCTCACGCCAATACGCTCAGCGACTTCCTTGCGGGATAATCCTTTGAAGAAAACACACTCAATAATTGCTCGCGTTTTCTCTTCCAACTGGTTCATTGCTCCCTGCAACTGTTGGCGATCTTCTTCCATATATTGAAGAGACTGATACTTCGGGTCGATAAGCGTTTCACCTAAGGTAATAGATGACTCGCAGTGATAGCCGACCATTGCGTCCAAGCTCAAAGGCAACCGATTTTGTGCCGCAAGTTGCGCCTGACGCCAATCATCAATTGACACCTCTAGAGCTGCTGCAATTTCAGAATCCGTGGGCTGGTCTCCAGAAACACGAGTTAGGTCTGCCTGAACTTTTTGTCCTTTTGACTGCAGATCCTGAAGCCTACGGGGTACTCTAACAGTACAGCTGCGATCGCGCAGGAAGTGCAACATTTCACCTCGAATGTAGGGAACAGCAAATGAGCTAAATGCACACCCCTGAGTTGGGTCATATCGTTCAATAGCCCGAATCAGACCCAGATATCCAATCTGAGCGAGATCTTCATAGGGTTCAGAACACTGATTACTAATTTGGAATGCAATCTTACGAACGAGTCCTGAATTCAACTGAACCAAGCGATTACGTAAGACACTTGAAGGAGAGTGCTTGTATTCAATCAGAAGTTCTATGCTGCGAGAGCGAAGAGAAATGTTGGATACTGACATTGGAAAACAACCTTGCATTGGTGAGGGCTAGCGGTAAGTACCGCTATTTTGTTCTGGGGGGAAAAAGGAAATGCACCCTGCTGTGAAGTCCGTATATGCTCTAAAAGCAGCATATTAAACCCGTTCTAACCGTGACTACTGATGTCGCCTATCTTTAGAAAAACGACATAATTCCTCGATAAAGGCTTGACAAAGTCAATTCGAATGAGGTCGCATCACAACTTAGCGAAACACTTTTGCTTCAAGGGTTACATCCGCCGACAAAATATAAAGAAATCGTACATTCAGTAATATTACTGAGGTCATAGCACATATAAAAAAACATGAAATTTGATTCACATTCGCTGCACAAAAACGTCTTTTTTTTGCATGGCGTTACGCGGTAGAACTGACTCAAACGAACAATTTCACACCCTATTGAAAGACACCGATTGAAAGAAAGCGATTCTTCATGGTTTGTCGTCATCATCAAACTGTCATCGCGATCGCCATTACCGGTTCAGTAAAGGTGCCCACATTAAAGGGTTTGCCTTAACGTCAGACAACCGTTGGAGATTTAGAAAAATTCTTCAGCACCCAAACAACAACGTAGATTACAAAACACAACCGGTTCTTTATCCATTCCTCAACTGCAGGATGTCCGGTGCTACATGGACAGTATTGACTGACGCAATGTCCGAACAGTTCCTACAACCACATTCCATGCGATATGGATGTCATCAGGAGTATTAAAGCGTCCGATCCCAAATCGAAGGGATGATCGAGCATGGTGTTCAGATAATCCCAACGCTGTAAGGACATGAGAGGGCTTCATCTGTGCAGATGCGCAGGCTGATCCTGTCGAAATAGCGATCGCCGACTGAATGCCCAGTAGCAACGCTTCAACATCAACTCCATCAATGCTGATATTCAAGTTGCCAGGCAAGCGCTGCGTAGGATGACCATTGAGCATTACGCCATCCAGCACTTGTAATGACTGCCACAGCTGATCCCGCAACTGACATAAGCGCTGGGATTCACTCTCCATTTCGGCTATGGCGATCGCCATAGCCTCAGCAAAGCCCACGATTTGCGGTGTGTACAGTGTCCCTCCACGCAATCCCCGCTCTTGTCCACCACCATGAAGTTGTGGGGCAATCTGCACTCTCGGGTTTCGTCGTCGGACATAAAGGGCGCCGATGCCCTTAGGCCCATAGATTTTATGGGCGGTCATTGAGAGCAAATCAATGGACAGAGCATCAACATCTAACGGAATTTTTCCAATAGCCTGGGCTGCATCGGTATGGAACAACACGCCATGCTCCCGGCAACACTGACCAATGTCTTGGAGTGGCTGGAGCACACCGATTTCATTATTTGCCGCCATCACAGAAACCAAAATCGTATCTGAACGAATGGCATCTTCTAAGTCATGAATAGAAAGTAACCCATCAGGCTGCACCGGAAGAAATGTCACCTCAAATCCAAGAGACTGGAGATAGTCACATGGCTCTAAAACAGCACTGTGCTCAGTCTGAACCGTAATAATATGCTGGCCTCGGCTCATATAGGCTTCGGCAACCCCCTTAATCGCAAGATTATTTGCCTCAGTCGCACCACTTGTAAATATAATTTCTTCGGGGATCGCGTCAATGGAATCTGCCAGAATTGAGCGCGATCGTGTCACAGCGGCCTCTGCTTCCCAACCATAGTGGTGCGTTGTGCTGCTGGGATTGCCGAAATACTGCGTAAAATACGGACGCATCGCATCAAACACACGCTCATCAACTGGAGTCGTGGAATGACAATCCAAATAAATCGGACGTTCCATCATGAAGATACAGATACTGAATTAGGAATGAAAACTCATAACTCAAGGAAGCAGCATAAAATGTGAACTAGCTCGCCACCCGAGTTCACTCTCACATTCTGCCTAATTTTCACTGTCTTCCATCAAGTCATCCAAATCACCACAAAGATGTTGAAGATTTTGCCGCTGACTACGGCGAGATGGCTTTCGATAGCGCTTCGACTCTAATTTTGGCTCTAATCTCTGCTCCCCATCATCTCCCATCTTGACCTTATGGGTTGATTCCTCTTCACCTCGATGCTTAAGCTGGTCTTGATAGGCGATCGCATCATCTAGAAAATTCAAGTAATGCTCATAGCGCTCCCAATCGCCTCGAACGACACAATTGGGCTCATCTCGATGCAAGCAATTACTAAACTGGCAAGCGTAACGAGTTAACCGATGCTGAATTTCAGGAAAGCACGCTGCCAACTGGGTAGGCGTCATGTCAATATCAGGCTGATTAAATCCGGGAGTGTCCGCCAGCAATCCTCCCATAGGTAAATCAAACAATTCAACATGACGCGTTGTATGCCGACCCCGTCCTAATTTTCCAGACACTCGGCCTACTCGAAGATCCACAGCAGGAATAAGGGCATTAATTAAGCTCGACTTCCCGACGCCAGAAGGCCCCGAAACAACGGTGATTCGATCCTGGAGCCGCGCATAAATTACCTCGACATCCGTTTGTTTTGCAATGCTAAACGTTATCGGTGAGTATCCCCAGGTTTCTATACGATCGCACCAAGCTTGCTGCAAATCTGGCGATACCAGATCGCGTTTATTTAACCCGACACAAACCGACATTCCTGTCGATTCTGCTTTAACCAAAAAACGACTGAGTTGAATTGGCTCCAGGTCAGGCTCCGCAAGGGCAAAAAGCAACAAAATCTGATTTGCGTTTGCAATGGGAGGACGATCGAGCTCAGTGGTACGGGGCATCACATCAGCAATCGCACCACGACCATCTACCCAGTCAGGCTCTTCAATCCTGACGCGATCGCCAACCCGGACAGTTTGTCGAACCTTTTTCAGGCGCGATCGCCGAGTACATAACAACACATCAGAACAAATCCCATTCCCTTTCGATGGATGAGATCCCTCCAAAGAGACAGTATCTAGCTTGACCCAATAATAATTTGCTTGACCCGATAAAACAGTGCCCGTTAAGGTTCGAGAAGAAACGACCGAACTAGAAGGGGCCGCGTTCCGGCTCACGTCATCCATCACGCTTAATTTGGACATCGAACATACATCGCAAAGAAGTCAGCACTCGGGGTGATTTCCTCAACCCGATACCCTTCCATCGTCAAGCTATCAGGCACCTGCTCAATAGGTTCACCTGCATCCAGCCAAACTTCCAGCAACTGCCCTGGCCCCATCTTCTCTAGACGCAACTTCGTTCGCACAAAATTGATCGGACATGGGGTACCTCGCAAATCGAGATGTTCATTCGGAGATTGTTGAATCGGAGATGCCATCTCACTCATCCGCGAAACAATCCCCCTAAAAAGCCTTCAATACCACCACCTTTACCCGTCCGAGCGCCATTAATTTCCACGAGTTTTTCAAGTAACTCTCGCTCGTCTGTACTAATTTTTGTCGGAATTTGAATTCTCACCGTAATCAAATGGTCACCGCGACTCACAGGGTTTCCTAGTCTCGGAACTCCACGGTTGTCAAGAGTAATGACGGTATCCGGCTGAGTTCCTGCCGCAATTGTCATTTCCTGTAGCCCATCCACCGTGTTCACTTCCAAACGACATCCTAAAATCGCCTGTAAGTAGCTAATTTCAATCTCTGACAGGATATTAATCCCATCTCGCTTAAACTCCGAGTCTTCGCTAACAAATAAGTAAACGTAGAGGTCTCCTGGAGGACCTCCTCGTTTGCCTGCGTCCCCTTCACTCGATACGCGCAGGCGAGTCCCATTATCAACGCCTGCAGGTATCGTAATCTTCAACTTCTTCGTTTCATTCTTTTGCCCGTTGCCACCACAGACATCACATTTTTGCTCAATCATCTGACCACTACCATTACAGGTAGGGCAGACAGACACTTGAGTAAAACTGCCAAAAGGTGTCCGTGTAGCACGCCGAACTTGGCCACCACCACTACAGGTAGAACAGGTGACCGGACTCGTTCCTGGCTTTGCCCCTGTTCCACCACAATTTGAGCAAGTTTCCAAGTGGCTAATACGGATTTCCTTATCACCCCCAAATACGGCTTCTCGAAAATCCAACTTCAGATCCAGACGCAGATCATCCCCACGCACTGGTCCTCCACGGCGACGGGTCTGTTGGCCCATCCCTCCAGAAAAGCCACTAAAAAAGCTCTCAAAGATATCGGCAAAGCCACCAAAATCTCCAAAATCTTGAAACCCTTGGCCTGCTGCAGAGCCTACACCTGCTTCGCCAAAACGATCATAACGTGCTCGTATTTCAGGCTCAGAGAGAACTTCGTACGCTTGATTGATTTCTTTGAAGCGGTCTTCAGCGCCATCTTCCTTATTGACGTCCGGATGATACTTACGAGCCAAGCGACGATAAGCACGCTTTATCTCATCTTTATCAGCACTTCGCGAGACACCTAGAATTTCATAAAAGTCACGAGCCATAGAGCACTGCTTCAGTCATTTGACAAGAATGGACAGTATGCAAAAAAGAGGATAATCGACAGTTACCCAACGGTAGCCACCAGAATTCTCAAGAATGGAGAAGGCAAAACACACGGTTGACTGATTAATATTACAGCACTAAACCCTCGTATACAGTCACAGTACTGCCAACCGCCTCACTTATCTATCCTAGACTAAACTATTCAACAGATTCATAATCAGCTGAAACTGTCTCGTCAACTTCAAAGTCAAACTCATCATCTTCCTGCATAGGATAGTTTGGTTCAGAATATCCATTCCGATTTTGAGAAGGCACTGTTTCCTCATAAGAAGAGCTGTCAGAATTGGCATATCCCTGATTGCTGTCATTCGCGTGCTGATAAACTGCTGTCCCAATGGATAAGAGAATTTCCTCTAAGGCACTAATTCTCTCCTGCACAGTATCAGTCTCTCTAGCGGCGATCGCAGCCTTCAATTCCACAATCCTTTCATTGGCCTCAGTTTTCAAATCATCTGGAATGAACTCTACATTGTCGCGCATCGTAATCTCATAGTTCGAGATTAATGTATCAGCCTGATTTTTTAACAACACCAATTGTCGACGATTCAGGTCATCTGCCCGATAAACTTCCGCCTCCTGCCTCATCCGCTCTAGCTCGGCATCACTCAAACCTCCAGTGTTGCTAATGCTGATACTCTGTTCACGGCTCGTTCCCTTATCACGGGCAGCCACTTGAAGAATACCATTCGCATCAATTTCAAAAGAGACTTCGATTTGAGGCACACCACGAGGTGCAGGAGGAATCCCAGTAAGCTGAAATTTACCGAGGCTTTTATTATCTTTAGCCATGGCACGTTCACCTTGAAGAACGTGAATTTCAACCGATGTTTGGCCATCTGTTGCAGTTGAGAATGTCTGAGTTTTGCTGGTTGGAATGGTCGTATTCCGCTCAATAATCTTGGTAAAGACCTCACCCAATGTCTCGATCCCCAGAGACAATGGCGTGACATCCAGGAGAAGTAAATCTTTAACCTCACCCCCCAAAACACCAGCTTGAATCGCAGCACCTAAGGCAACCGCTTCATCTGGGTTCACCGACCGATCAGGTGATTTACCCCCAAAATAACTGCTAATCGCTTCTTGCACGGCTGGAATACGTGTTGATCCGCCAACCAAAAGGATTCGATCAATATCATCTGCACTCAGATCACAATCCTTCAGAGCTTGTTGAACAGGCTCAATTGTTCCTTTCACCAAGGAACTCACCAAATCTTCAAATTTTGCACGGGTCAACTCCATCTCCAAATGCTTTGGCCCCGTGTCATCCGCAGTAATAAAAGGAAGATTAATAGAGGTCGTCAACATATTGGACAATTCAATTTTTGCCTTTTCAGCAGCCTCTCGGAGGCGCTGCAGCGCCATCTTGTCACTTGATAGGTCTACTCCCTCATTACTACGAAAGGCCTCAATCATCCACTGAACAAGAGCGTTATCAAAGTCATCGCCTCCCAGATGATTGTTTCCAGATGTCGCTTTGACTTCAAAAACACCATCTCCAAGCTGCAAAACGGAAACATCAAACGTTCCACCTCCCAAGTCAAACACCAAAATGACTTGGTCTTGATCTTGCTTATCAAGGCCATAAGATAATGCAGCAGCTGTCGGCTCGTTGATAATTCGTGAAACCTTTAAACCTGCAATCGTCCCGGCGTCTTTCGTTGCCTGCCGTTGGGCATCTGTAAAGTAAGCAGGAACAGTAATCACAGCCTCGTCTACTGTATCGTTCAAATAATTTTCTGCATCTTGCTTGAGCTTTTGCAGAATCATTGATGACACTTGCTGCGGAGTATGAATCTGTCCTCTAATTTCAACGTCAACCGTATTGTCTTTGCCCTTGACGCAGACATAGGGAACTCGTCTACGCTCCTCTTCGGTATCCCCCCATCGGCGTCCAATAAATCGCTTAATGCTAAAAACAGTATTTTCAGCATTCGTAACTGCTTGTCGTTTGGCAAGTTGACCAACAAGGCGTTCCCCTGCTTTGCCAAAACCAACAATACTGGGCGTAGTACGTCCTCCTTCAGAGTTCGCAATCACAACAGGCTGCCCCCCCTCCAAAACGGCGACGCAGCTATTCGTTGTGCCAAGATCAATGCCGATGACTTTTCCCATGATTACTGGCTGTAGACATGATGATTGTTTGCAGAAGCGATCAACGATTGATGTCAGCTTGATGAAGACAAAATCGATAAAACTTCACAAATTGATTCTTTCAGTTAAGTATTCCTCAATTTACAAGGAATCTATCAAGGTCGTCGCCCTTGATCATACCTCCGATTATTCTGAACAGGCATCAGCATGAGTATTCTCGAAGTTCTAGCACTCCTAGCATGAATTGCAAGAGTCCAACACAACAATTTCAGAGCATGTATACTTTTCAAAATACAAAAAATGCGTAGATTGGCAACGCAGTGCCTTCAATCAATCAACTCCGACGCCGTTCATCCGAAACCGCTATTCACTCTATATAAGATATTCGGCTCTAACTAAAGCTAGAAACGAATCGGAAGATTGAAACTGAGCACGATTGCACAAACACTGGCCTAAAAATACAAGCAGCTTCAAGCCTCTCCATCTGCATCGCTAGATTGACCGGAGTCAGCCTCCGGCTCGGCCTCAGCAGCGACTTTTACCATAGCGTGCCTAATCACTCGCTCGCCCAACATATAGCCACGCATCAATTCTTCCATCACTGTTCCTTCTGGATGGTCTGACGTAGGCTCTCGCATTACCGCTTCATGCAGGTTGGGATCAAATGGACTACCTTCCGCACGCATCGGAGAAACGCCAAGACGTTTTAACCCATCCACAAGCTGCTTGTAGACACTTTGATAACTTTTGTGAATATTCATCTCTCCGTCCGTTTGCGGCTTGATCTGAGAGCGAGCGCGCTCAAAATTATCCACCACAGGTAAGAGTTCAGTAATTGTTGTGCACTTAATTGTCTGTTCTAATTCTTCTCGATCCTTTTGAGTGCGCTTACGGAAATTTTCAAAATCGGCCGCAATTCGAACATACTGAGCTGTCCGATCGTCAACTTGAGATTTTAAGGTTGCGTTTTCTTGCTTGAGTGATTCAAAAATAGCCTGAGATGCTTCACTTTCTAGAGAAGGTTCACGACTGGACGGAACATCAATCACCTCAACTTCCTCGTCATCGACCTCTTCTATCTCAGCGTCTGCCCAGGTAGGTGCTTCGGCAGATTGCTCAACTTGTTCTTGAACGGATTCGTTATTAGTCACGTC
Organism: Cyanobacteria bacterium P01_E01_bin.6; assembly: GCA_039194035.1. GTDB lineage: Bacteria > Cyanobacteriota > Cyanobacteriia > CAKZMO01 > CAKZMO01 > JBCCWF01. Next base: position 16,901 of record JBCCWF010000030.1, read on the forward strand.
ATTATCTGCATCGCTGCTCTGAGAAATATCTTCAGGGTTAGAGCTAATATCCTGATTCGCGTCCACTTGCACGTCCTCTACAACTTTCTTCTGATCCACCATCGTATTGCAATGCTCCTGAATTTTAAGGAGGCAGCCAAAATCTTCTAGATATTTATGCTACACAGATTCTAGTTCTATGTATGTTCCAAATATAGATTATACCTAAGCTTAGCTGCCTCATACACTGACTCTTAATGCTTAACCAGGCTTACTTTCAACATCCGAGGGGGTTTCTGGCACATCTTTATCAAATCTCTAAACAAGCTACTTTGTAAAAGAATAAAGTCGATTAAGAAAACAAGATCACGTCTTCGCCAATCTATCTAGGACACTATATGCTCAGGCTAAAAGCCTATTAAAGTGAGGTCAGTTCAATTCAATTCATGGTTGAACTCATCAAGCTCTGGCTAAAAACAGTGATAATGTTCATCATGATTTTGAATCTTTGAGCAATATTTGTTTAGAGATTCGGGAATAATACGTCTACATTGAGACTCAACTGAAATTGGCTATGTCCAACTCCTCATCGTCATCTCGTCGTGCTCTGGTCGTTCAAAACAATTTGTCACCATTTGGGAACAAATTGGTTCAGTCTGGTTATGTTGATTCTGAACAAATGCATCAGGCGCTAGTTGAAAGCCGCAAATCAGGGCGATCGCTCACTGATGTACTCGAAGATTTAACAGGAAAGAGTCTCTCTCCTGATCTCATTCGCCAATACAAGAAACAGCAGCTCTTTGAACTCAAGATCTTGTACGGGGTAGAGTCTCTTGACCCTGCAATAAACGAGATCCCGACCAACCAAATTAATGATCTCATCGATACGCTTATTCCTGTAGATACCTGTCGCCGCTACAAGTTAGTTCCTATCTCTAGAAACGATAATTTGAATCCTCCATCCGTATTGATCGCAATGGTCAATCCGGACAACCTTGCAGCGCAGGATGATCTCAATCGTTTCCTACGCCCTCACAGCTTAGCGTTGAGTCGGATGGTCATTACCCCAGACGATTATCAACAATTAATTTCGATCTATTTGGATTGGATTGTTGAGCGTGAGAAACAAGAAGATCAACAATCTCGGGTAGACGTTAAGTCTGACCTTGAAGGGTTAGAGTACCTAGATCTTGAAGATGATCCTGATGCAGGAGAGGCTGACCTAAGTGCAGCCATGCAAGACGCAGAAGCTGCGCCTGTAATTTCACTGGTTAATAAAATCCTGGTCAAAGCCTTGCAATCAGGCGTATCAGACATTCATATCGAACCTCAAGAGGAATTTCTTCGCGTTCGTTTCCGTAAAGATGGGGTACTGGCTGAAGCATTTGAACCGTTACCAAAAAAGATTGTGCCTGCGGTGACTGCTCGATTTAAGATCATTGCAAATCTTGATATCTCAGAGCGACGGTTGCCACAGGATGGGCGGATTCGACGTATTTTTGATGGGCGGAAAGTTGACTTTCGAGTTAACACGTTGCCAAGTCGCTACGGGGAAAAAGTGGTTCTGCGAATTCTAGATAATGCCGCCACCCAACTCGGACTAAACAAACTCATTACTGACGAACCATCCCTCAAAATCGTCCAAGAAATGGTTGCTCGTCCATTTGGGCTGATTTTGGTAACGGGGCCTACTGGCTCGGGCAAGACAACAACCTTATATTCTGCCCTTGCCGAGCGCAACACTCCAGGCGTAAACATTAGCACTGCGGAAGACCCCATCGAGTATTCCTTGCCTGGAATTACGCAGGTTCAGGTTATTCGTGAGAAGGGGATGGACTTCGCATCTATTCTTAGAGCTTTTTTGCGTCAAGATCCAGATGTCATCCTAGTAGGTGAGACTCGTGATCGTGAAACAGCAAAAACCGCGATTGAAGCAGCTCTGACCGGGCACTTAGTGTTAACGACACTTCATACCAACGATGCAGCCGGGGCGATCGCCCGCCTTGATGAAATGGGCGTTGAACCCTTTATGGTTTCTGGCGCACTCTTAGGAGTTTTGGCTCAGCGTCTTATGCGACGTGTCTGCGATGAATGTCGTATACCCTACGAGCCAAAACCTGAGGAATTGGCTCGCTTTGGCCTCTCCACATCAGGCAGTTCCAGCCACACCTTCTATAAAGCCAACTCATTAACCACCGAACAAATTCAAGAAGCTCGGCAAGCCGGACAGCTTTGCTCAAAATGTGGTGGGAGTGGATACAAAGGACGTTGTGGTGTTTATGAAGTGATGCGAGTTACAGAAACACTTCAAACATTAATTACAGAGGGTGCTCCCACAGAAAGAATTAAGGAGGTAGCTGTAGAAGAAGGGATGAATACTCTCTTGGCCTACAGTTTGAATTTGGTTCGACAGGGATTAACAACTCTGGAAGAAGTAGAGCGAGTTACCTTTACCGACACAGGATTGGAAGCAGAACTAAAAGCCAAAAGAAAAACATCACTCATTTGTCAAAGCTGTTTCGCAGATCTCAAGCAGGAATGGTTAGACTGTCCATATTGCACAACCCCGCGCTTCCAAGAGGAGACAGCAAGCACTGAAGAAGATGGGGATTTTGATTGAATCCATTCTTGATCACCTAGCCTTCTGTCAGTCCCGGCAAAAGAAGACATTGAGTGATGTGCGTAAATCCATTTCGCTCTCTTTCGATTGAACTGCAACTTAACTAAAATTAAGGGAGAACAAACCCATGGAATTGATGATTGAAGATCTCATGGAACAGCTTGTCGAAATGGGAGGATCAGATTTGCATTTGTCGGCAGGTCTCCCTCCTTATTTTCGAATTAGTGGCAAGCTAACCCCCATCGGTGATGAGCCCTTAACCTCTGAGCAGTGCCAACGCCTCATTTTCAGCATGCTCAACAATACTCAAAGAAAAAACCTGGAGCAAACCTGGGAACTGGACTGTTCGTACGGAGTGAAAGGGTTAGCCCGGTTCCGTGTCAATGTCTACAAAGATCGCGGTACCTATGCCGCATGTCTTCGGGCACTCAGCTCCAAAATTCCGAATTTTGACAAGTTGGGGCTACCAGATGTTGTGCGCGAGATGGCTGAAAAACCTCGGGGATTGATTCTGGTCACAGGCCCGACGGGGTCAGGAAAGACAACCACGCTGGCTGCAATGATCGATTTAATCAATCGCACGCGCGCAGAGCATATTTTAACTGTAGAAGATCCGATTGAATTCGTGTATGAACCAATTAAGAGCTTAATTCACCAGAGGCAACTTGGAGAAGACACAAAAAGCTTTGCAAATGCCTTGAAAGCAGCATTACGTGAAGACCCCGATATTATTCTTGTGGGTGAAATGCGAGATTTAGAAACGATCTCTCTTGCTATTTCTGCTGCTGAAACAGGGCATTTGGTTTTTGGAACACTGCACACGAGTTCAGCTACTCAAACGGTAGACCGAATGATTGATGTGTTTCCAGCAGATAAGCAAACTCAGGTTCGTGTTCAGCTTTCCAACTCACTCGTTGCTGTATTCAGTCAAACCTTAGTTCCCAAAAAGAACCCAAAGCCTGGTGAATTTGGTCGAACCATGGCACAAGAAATCATGATTGTTACACCTGCGATTTCCAACCTTATCCGAGAAGGAAAAACGTCCCAAATCTACTCGGCTATACAAACGGGTGGAAATTTGGGAATGCGAACCCTAGAAAAGGTTCTTTCAGATTTATACAAAGCAGGCTCAATTTCTTTTGAATCAGCTATGTCTAAAACCTCTAAAACTGACGAGCTTCAGCGTCTGATTAATGCGGGAGGTGGAGCTGCTGGAGCTAAAGGGCGTCAAGCCGCGACCACAGCCAGACGATAACGGATTTATTTCTTCATCAAGTCTTATGCTATTCCCAGAATGAAACATTGCTCAAAGGACATAATTGAGAATAAGAAATCGTAATATCTTTTAGCAATCGACGTCCTTGTGAAGTCTCTGTACTTAGACATACGGTTTTGACTGTGACATCTTGCTGAGCAAGCAACCCAACTCACCTACGCTGATACGACATTAGGTCAGCATTTCAATCTATGGTTCATTCTTCATTTGGAGAAGAAATAACTGAGGTTACACTAGAAACCAGTTCCATTGTCGAATCGTTACTTGTGATAACAGGTACTCGCTATGCCAACTTATGTTGTAAAAGCCCGTGACTCCAAGGGCAATCCACGAAAGCAAAAGATTAGTGCTGGATCACCAGCTGAAGCTCGAACGGCTTTGCGGGATCAAGGTCTGTTTGTTCAAGATCTGAAAGAAGCGCAAACCTTTGATCCTAACAACATCGACCTCAGTGTCATCAGCAATGCGATGACCAAGGTAACGGTGAAGGATAAAGCCATTTTCTCACGCCAATTTGCAGTCTTAATCAATGCCGGAGTGGCTATGGTTAGGGGGTTAGGCGTTTTGTCAGAGCAGTGTACAAATCCTAAACTCAAAAAAGCACTACTTGAAATCAACTCCGACGTTCAACAGGGAACTAATCTGTCTGACGCAATGCGTAAGCATCCTGCATGTTTTGACGGTCTCTATGTGAGCATGGTGCAAGCAGGAGAGGTCGGTGGTGTCTTAGATGAAGTCATGAACCGCCTATCTAAGCTTCTGGAAGACATGGCCAGGCTGAATAATCAAATCAAGTCTGCTATGACATACCCGATTGCTGTTGGCTTTATTGCAACAGCGGTATTCATCGGAATGACAGTCTTTTTGTTGCCGACGTTTGCCAACATCTTTGAAGAATTAGATGCCGAACTCCCGGTATTCACGCAAATAATGCTGAACATCAGCGATTTTCTGCGGACCCCTGCTTATGTCATTGGTTTAATTATTGTAATTTCGCTATTAGCATTTGCGTATCAGCGCTACTATGCAACGCGAGTTGGGCGAGAAACAATGGATCGATTTTTCTTGAAAATGCCGTTGTTTGGTGATTTGATTCAGAAAACAGCCGTTGCTCGTTTCTGCAGAACGTTTGGGTCTCTTTCTCGTTCTGGGGTTCCCATTCTAACTGCGTTAGAAATTGTGCGGGACACTGCTGGGAATCAAGTGATTTCCAATGCAGTTGAATCGGCACGCCAGGAAATCCAAACCGGAGGCATGATTAGCCTTGCACTCCAGCGAGAGCAGGTTTTTCCAACCATGGCGATTCAAATGATTAGTATTGGAGAAGAGACTGGTGAAGTTGACACGATGCTGATGAAGGTTGCTGACTTCTATGAGGATGAAGTTGAACAAGCCGTAAAAGCACTCACGTCCATTATGGAGCCAATCATGATCGTTGTTCTGGGAGGCATGGTTGGGTCTATCTTGGTGGCCATGTATTTGCCTATGTTTAAGGTCATGGAAGCGGTTCAATAATTAACCGCTGAAAGTCTTGATGCGGCTTAATTCATTATTGGTGGTCATTTCAACTTAAAATGTCTTTAAAAGAGATAGCGCTGATGAAGAGCGCTATCTCTTTTGCGTAAATGGCTGCCGTTGTCTTGAAAATAGTGCATCCTACATCTAACCCCAACAGTAACTCAAGCCTTGAACTTACTCCTGATAATGTCCTGACCCTACGGCGATCGCTCCTCTCTTGGTATCAACGTCACGGTCGAGACCTCCCCTGGCGAAACACTCGCAACCCTTACAACATTTGGGTGTCAGAGGTCATGCTTCAGCAAACTCAAGTAACAACCGTCATTCCGTATTATCAGCGCTGGTTACAAACCTTTCCATCTGTAAACGACCTTGCAAACGCCGATCAGCAGCAGGTGCTTAAGCTGTGGCAAGGACTCGGCTATTACGCCCGTGCTCGAAATTTACATCGTGCAGCTCGTGTCGTTATCGAACAACATGACGGAGTCTTTCCACAAACGTTAGATGTTGCAATGACGTTACCTGGCATTGGCCAAACAACAGCTGGGGGAATTCTGAGTGCAGCATTTAATTTGCCGACTGCTATTCTGGATGGGAACGTTAAGCGAGTGTTGGCTCGTCTCATTTGCGTCACCAAACCTCCTAACCGAGTTCAAAAACATCTGTGGAATGTTTCAAAAACACTGCTTGATCCGGTTCATTCGCGGGATTTTAATCAGGCCATCATGGATCTAGGGGCTACTGTTTGTACCCCAAAAGAACCGCTGTGTCATGCCTGTCCCTGGAATCAAGAATGTTGTGCCCATCACTTGAATCTTCAATCTACATTACCGATGACTGAAACACGTGCTCCCTTACCTCATAAACATATTGGCGTTGGTGTTATTTGGAATGAATCAGGTCAGATTTTGATTGACCGTCGTCGCCAAGAGGGATTATTAGGCGGTATGTGGGAGTTTCCTGGGGGGAAAATTGAACCCAATGAAACCGTTGAGAACTGTATTAAGCGCGAAATTCAAGAAGAACTGGGAATTGATATTCTTGTAGGCGATCGCCTCATTACGATTGACCATACCTACAGCCATTTTCGTGTGACCCTCAACGTCCATCATTGCCACTATCAATCTGGCGAACCACAGCCCATCGAGTGTGATGAAGTGAGATGGGTAACCCTAGAGGAACTGTCCCAGTATCCATTTCCCAAAGCCAACGCACAAATCATTGACGCACTCCAAACCTCGATCACTCAACATGACGACAGCAATCAACAACATTAGGCATGGGGAGATGGAGGGTTGGACGCCGTGTTACTATTCTTGTCTATCCGCGATACTCATTGCGGGCTTGCATAATACAAGCCCTAACAAAAAACAGAACATTATGGTTTTGTGCGTTCAATCTGTGTTAGTTTAGTAATCGCTCTTTTGAGCCGTCTGGCTATGATTTTTTCCGACTTCAGAGTCTAGTTGCCAGATGACAATTGGGTCGCTAGCTCAATGGTAGAGTACTCGGCTTTTAACCGATTTGTTCTGGGTTCGAGCCCCAGGCGACCCATTTTTAGACACCACCATGACAGCGTTATCTCTTTGGCCCTACAAGACGCCTGGGATTTCAGATGGCCTCTTCGAGCGGCTACCTGGCATTCCCATGAGTCAGCGTGAAATTCGGTTGTTGATTATCTCACATCTTCGGCTGAAACCAGATGCTGTGCTGTGGGATATTGGTGCAGGTACAGGGACAATTCCGGTAGAAGTTGGGCTAATTTGCCCCGATAGTCAAATCATTGCGATCGAACGGGATGAAGAAGTAGCAGATTTGATTCGCTGTAATTGCGATCGCTTCGGGGTAACGAATGTCGATATTGTCATTGGCAATGCGCCCGAGTGTCTAGAGAATTTAGGGTTGGTTCCTGACTGCATCTGCATTGAAGGGGGCAAAGCAGTCAAGCTAATTTTGAAGGAATCATGGCGTTTTTTGAAGCCAGCGGGTCGGATCGTGGCTACAGCACATAATCTCAAAAGTCTCTATGCCATTTCTGAGGGTCTAGCTGAATTACAAGCCCATAATGTTGAAGTCGTACAATCCGCCATTAATCGTCTTGAAACGCGTGGCAACAACCAGGTACTGACAGCTGCAAACCCCATTTTTGTATTGGGTGGAGAAAAAGGCCAGTAAATTATGGATGGGCTCTTGCTTACGTCATCCATAGGTAATGACATATCTGCTGTTATTCGTTCACTGTCCAGTAGGTATAGGCTTATAACTTAAAGCCGGGAAAAGTTTAGCGGGATTCTGGGGCGCTCCGCTCCCCAGAATCTCGACTAAAAATGCAAGTCTAGGTAGACACACGACTTGGCAAAGTTCTCGAAGTTTTTTTGTTTTAAGAAGAAAAAAGAGACTTAGGCAGGCATCATGACCTCCACAACTTGTTCAACAGATTGCCCTTGAGCAAAGAGCGAGTGACACAACTGCACCAGAGGATGGAA
>JBCCWF010000031.1:0-24512 GCA_039194035.1 Cyanobacteria bacterium P01_E01_bin.6
ATAATAAAAGCAAAAACCAAAATCCTGTGCCGACCGCTCAGCGGGCGGCACAGGATTTGGAAGGATACGTTTAATTATGGCTAGCTACTTAACAGGATGAACCAGCTTATTTTTTAGGTTTCAGTGACGAGTCAAGGCGAGTCGGTCACACGTTTTTTGTTATGCGACCTGATATCAATTCCAAGATTCTAAAAATTGATGTGAACTGATTGTTCTGGAAGCTGTGTCATTGAGACACGTGAGGTTCATCTTGTAACGTCCTTTTCTATTGTGCTTTGAAATAATGACTCAACCAGTTGAAGAACTTTTTGATAATGGGCTAGAGCGATATAAGGCTGGTGAATCAGTTGATAGCTTGATTCCTGTGTTTAAGGAAGTCGTTGAACGCTCTCCAAAGAGCAGCCCTGCCTGGACCTGTTTAGCATGGCTGTATTTGCTTGATGAGAATCCATCGTTAGCCTACAAGGCAGCGCAAAAGGCTGTGAAGCTTAATCCAGAAGACCCTCAAGCACGTGTCAATTTGGCGATCGCCATGCTGGAAACACAGAAAAAAGGCGTCCGGGATCATGTTGAGCTGGCTCAGCAAGTCATGATGGCAGTTTCTGAGTTGAAGGAAGAAGTTAAGAAAAACTGTGAAGAAGGATTAAGTAGGAAACCAGACTGGAAAGCGCTATCCCGTGTTTACAAATGGATGTTTGAAGATTAGTTGATGATGCTCTGGCATAAGCCTTTGAGTGCTGTTTTCACTAGCTAAAAAGTCGTGCTTTTCTTCACTAAGGGATACATCTGCTCAATGTAAATTAACGAAAAAATTATATTCCCAATGATAAGCTTTCATCAAGAAGGTGATTAGATATCCTTATTTCTCTTCACCTTATTAGCAAATTTAGAGCTTATCGAATTTTTTTTTAGGAGACCCGTCATGCTAGAGGCTAACCATGTTGAAGTAAAGCCTGACACACGCAATCACCGAGGCTTCTTTGTTCAGGAAGCATCCTACAAGCTTATGGGAATTGATGAGTCCGGTTGGGCGCTAATTTGTATTGACGACGCGAGCTGTCACTATGTAGACCCCGATAACCTAGAATTATCTGATGAACAATAGCGTGATTAGATGACTTAACTTTTTTGTACGTCTCCATTCATTTTTTACAATTGATTACTTTAGATGCGGCTCACTGTTTTACGGTAAGAGCCGCTTTTTATGAGCATTATTGTCGGCATCTAAATTTTGGAGTGACATAAAACGTTAATAACAGACGTCAACCTGTTTTTCTTTTGGGATGCTTCTTAAAATATGATTTAGTAACTCTGATACCGTCAGTGGAAATGTTACTTAACAAGAGTCGTCTTTTTTCGTCTTAAAGCAATTTCTGACTGAATTTATTCGGTGGTTTTTGTGAGTCAGTGGCGTTGCATCAACAGTTGGAAAAGTTAATATTTGTAGCGAGAATAGTGACCCTTATCGACATTCTGTGCGATCGCTGACGTTTTTATTTATCAGGTAGAACGCGATGAAAGAAACAATCTTGAAGTGGCTCAATTTTGGGCTAATGATTGATTTATTTTTTGTATTGGTGAGTTTCTTTTGGTTCGCGGTTGCGTTGGTTGGGCGATCGCTGGACGTGCCTCTTGGCTTTGATGTTTGGTATCGTCTGTGGGATTCGCTGTTTATGCCTGCCATTGGCCTACTGATGGCGGGTTCTCTAACGGTTGGGATTGTTCGCTGGGTTAGCAACAAGATTCAAAAATTTTCATCGCTCGATGGCTAAACCGCTAGCAGTAAAAATCTCAGGACATCGTGGTGGGAGCGCAAATCACCCCACCACGATGTCCGTCTCTTAACTGGTGTATTTTCCTTAGCTGTGGGTCAGCACTTCTTTGATAGCTGGAGCGGCTGTTTCATATTGATAATGAAAGCCACTGTCCACTGTTCGTTTTGGCAAGACTTGCTGTCCTTGCAAAACGACCTGTGCCCCGTCACCTAACAGCAATTCAATCACGAAATCCGGGACTGGTAACCATGATGGGCGATCCATTGCGTTACCGAGTTCTGTACAAAATGTGTTCATGCGCACAGGGTTTGGAGCAGTTGCATTGTACGTTCCCTGTAGTTGAGGATTCGTCAATGCTTGGATGATAAGGCTCACTAAATCATCTCGATGAATCCAGGAAAACCACTGCTTGCCACTGCCGATGGGGCCTCCAGCAAATAATTTGAATGGGGTCAGCATTTTGGCAAGTGCCCCTCCCATCCCGATGACAATTCCTGTTCGCACAATGACGAGACGAGTACCCATGGTTGTCACCGATTGAGCGGCTGCTTCCCATTCTTTGCAAACAGTGGCCAGGAAATCGTTGCCGGGTGGGCTGGACTCGTCGAATGTTGCTGTCTCGCTCATGCCGTAGTAGCCAATGGCTGAAGAACTCACTAGCACAGAAGGCTTTTGCTCTGTTTGGGCGATCGCCTCAACAATTTTCTCTGTGCCAATCTTTCGGCTATCCATGATGGTCTGTTTGCGTTCAGGAGTCCATCGTTCATCGGCAATGGAGGCACCTGCTAGATTCACCACACCATCACAGCCGTTGATCGCCGACTGCCACGGTCCTGATTGGGTGGGGGTATACGCCACAATTTCTAGGGTGGGAAAGGCAGACGATGGAAAAATGCGTCGCGCCCGATCTGCATCCCGCGTCAACACAACAATCGTATGGTTTTCTTGAGATAGCTTTTCAACTAGGCGACTGCCTACAAATCCTGTTGCTCCGGTTATTGCAACTTTCACGATTCCTCCATGGTTGAAATAGGGTGTTGTGATGCTGGAGATTCGCCATACTCCATGCCATTGGCGGCCGCATATCGGTGCATAAATCGCATGAACCGTTCCCAATGCTCCGCTTGGGTGATGGCGAATTTGCAGTCTACTCTCTGCAAATCATCTCCTTCAGGGCCGCCGAAGACAAACTGAACAGAATCTGGCTGTACGTCGATGCGTCCTTCTTCGTCGGTCAATTTAAGCGCTTTTGAAAACCGATTGGTATAGCTCTGAAAGTTCTCAACTGCTCGGAGGTGATTGAAGCTCATAAGAACAATGCGATCGCCCGTCTGTTGATCACGGCGCAGGCTGACGTTACTCAATTCCTCATGAATGCCATCAAAGAACTCAATCGAAGGACTCGAAAAAGCCATGGTTCGTCACAATAGGTTACATTCCTTCAGTATAAAGGGCGGAGGAATACTTCCTCGTTGATGCGGGTGCCGCTCTCTCGTCGGGCGGCACAGGATTTGGAATGGTACGTTTAATGATGACTAGCGACTGACTAATCTAAACCTCACCTATTTTCTAAACCTCACCTATTTTGCGTGTGTTGGTGGTTGTCTCGCGCATCCGGCGAGAGACGACTACGCAATTGAAATAGCGAACAGCTTATCGAACAATATCTCTCACGTGTGTGTTGAATGGAACCCAAGATTCTGACGCTGCAAGCGACCGAAGTCATGCTAGATCATGAAGCGAATTGCCGATTGGATCGGTGGCTAGCGTGTCAACTTCCCTATCTGTCTCGATCCCGTATTCAGTCGTTGATCGAAGGCGGCCATGTTTGCATCAATGATGAAAGTTGCACGACTAAAAAGCAGCTTGTTGTGGTGGGCGATCGCCTCACGGTATCCATTCCTGATCCTCAGCCGATGACGCTGATACCTGAAGCAATTCCCCTGGAGATTCTCTATGAAGACGCATCCATCATCATCGTGAACAAAGTCGCAGGAATGGTTGTCCATCCTGCTCCAGGACACAATTCTGGTACTCTCGTTCACGCATTGTTAGCCCATTGCCCTGATCTCGCTGGGATTGGCGGAGTTGAACGTCCTGGTATTGTTCATCGGCTCGACAAAGATACAACTGGAGCAATTGTTGTGGCCAAAACAGAGCTGGCCATGCAACATCTCCAAGCTCAAATCCGCACGAAAGAGGCTCGTCGTAGCTATCTAGCTGTCGTGCATGGGTCACCCTCAGCTGACGAGGGGACTGTGGATCGGCCCATTGGTCGTCATCCCACAGCACGCAAAAAAATGGGGATTGTGCCTGTTGAGAAGTGGGGGCGTACAGCGATTACCCATTGGCAGGTGAAGGAGCGCATGGGCAGTCATACGTTGATGCATTTTCAGCTTGAGACAGGCCGTACCCATCAAATTCGCGTGCATTGCGCAGATATAGGGCACCCCATTGTTGGCGATCCTTTATATTCGTCGGGACGTTCCATTGGGGTCAATCTGCCAGGGCAGGCACTGCATGCTTGGAAGCTTCGAGTTCATCATCCAGTTACAGATGAATGGATTGAGGCGATCGCACCCTTGCCAGAACACTTTGAGCGACTACTAACGGTTCTTCAACGACGAAATTAGAGCCGAACTCAATGCCGCTATTCTCGCTATAGTATTCTCGCTATAGTTTGTACAACGCCTTGTGTGATGGTTGCGTTCTTTTTGGAGACTCAAGCCCATGACTCGTCAATCTATGACTCCTTGTACTGTCGTCCTGGCTGCTTCAACCGTTCCGTTTGTGGTTGGTTTGATGATGATGAAAACGCTCTCAGATGTCTTCATTCAGATGGGGCAAGCCAGTGAAGAAATCTTTCGGGGCGATCGCCTACCCATATTGCATCACCATACTCGTGGGAGATCTGATGTCCAGAATGGTGATTCTTAAAACACAAGATTTATAGAAATTAACATTTGAGATGCTGTGACCTTCATTATCTGTCGGTGTCTTTGAAGACCAGCCGCTTATGCTAAATAGCTGGACGTCATTAAAACCAAACCCCCACATCCTTTTATTGAGGTCACCTTGAGCTGATTTACGCGTTTGTTGAATTCATGACATGAACCCATTGATATGGGTTGACAGCCGGATCAATTTTAATTTTCTGTATCCCTTTCATCTCAGCGCTTTAAGAAGCCGAGAAATGGCTGATACAGTCTCTAGAAGTCTTTCGACAAACGAAAGAACTAGAAAATATCGGACGAAAACCCATAAAATTGTCACGTATTCCGCTAGGGCAAACCATGAGTTCAACGCTTCACTCCTCAGATGATGCATCTCGTTCAGATACGGTATTGGCTGTACAAGAACAAGCTGAGATAACTGCTGCTACAACATCAGATTTGGTTTTACGCCATCGTCTTAAAGTCGTTGAAGATCTTTGGGAATCAGTTCTTCATCAGGAGTGTGGACAAGAGTTTGTCGCACTGCTAAAGCAGTTGTTGGCACTCTGTTCTCCGGAAGGGCAGGCTGAAAAATCTCCGGGATATCAAGCTCTCAGCATGATTGAGGACATTGATCTCAATGAAGCGATTCGACTCACTCGCGCATTTGCGCTCTATTTCCAGCTGATTAATATCGTGGAGCAACACTACGAACAGCGAGGACAGCAACAACTCTACCGAGAAGCCTACGATTACTCAGTGGATGGCGCTGATCGAGAGATTCGCTCATTCTTTGAAGTTGATTCGGTGCCTCCATATCGTGACCCCAATGATCAAGAAAATGGTAACCAAGCCGATGCGCTGGGTAAAAACCTGAGTGAGCCCTTTTCTCTCAAGCGGGAGGCACGGACATTTCAAGGAATGTTTGCTAAGCTCAAGCGACTGAATGTTCCACCTCAGCATATTCAGGCGTTAATCGATAAGCTGGATGTCCGCATGGTTTTCACTGCACATCCCACAGAGATTGTGCGTCATACCATTCGAGGGAAGCAACGTCGCCTCGTACGCATTTTAAGGGAGCTTGACCGCGTTGAAGAATCGGCACAATCCATTGACTTTTCAGTGTCGTGGGAAGCTGGATCGCTTAGAAGACGACTAACGGAGGAAATTCGTCTCTGGTGGCGCACAGATGAATTGCATCAATTTAAGCCAACCGTCATGGACGAGGTGGACTATACGCTCCACTACTTCCAAGAAGTTTTGTTTGATGCGGTTCCGCAGCTCTATCAACGGTTTAAGACGGCACTAAACACAACATTTCCTTGGCTCAGGCCACCCAGCTACAACTTTTGCTACTTTGGCTCGTGGGTCGGCTCCGATCGAGATGGGAATCCATCCGTTACGCCGTTGGTGACATGGAAGACAGCGTGTTATCAGCGCCGCCTTGTGCTGGAAAAGTACATTCAGGCTACGGAGCGGCTGGTTGAGCTGTTGAGTCTGTCACTTCACTGGAGTGATGTGTTGCCCGACTTGCTTGAATCTCTTGAGCAAGATCAGGTTCGTTTTCCAGAGATTTACGATGCTCTGTCTATTCGGTTTCGTCAAGAACCTTACCGTCTCAAGCTCTCGTATGTCATTCAGCGTCTGAAAAATACGCTCGAACGAAACCGACAGCTCTATGAGAGCGACTGTTTTCGGGATGAGCTACCAGAGGTTAATCCAGCACTTGCATATGCGTCTGGAGCTGAGTTTTTGGCTGAGTTGAGGCTCATTCAACGCAATTTAAGTGAAACGGGGCTGACCTGCCAAGATCTCGAAGATTTGATCTGTCAGGCTGAAGTGTATGGCTTCAATTTGGCGTATTTGGATGTGCGCCAAGAAAGTTCTCGTCATTCAGATGCGATCGCAGAAATTGTTGAGTACCTCCAAATTTTGCCAACGTCCTATGACGAGATGACGGAAGACGATAAAAAGGACTGGTTATTTAAGGAATTACAAACTCGACGACCTCTTATTCCTAATGATTTGCCGTTTAGCGATGCCACCCGCAATATCATTCAAACATTTCGGGTCGTCAAGAAGCTTCATCAGGAGTTTGGGTCTGCTGTTTGTCAGACTTACATCATTAGCATGAGTCACGATGTCAGTGACTTGCTAGAAGTCTTGTTGCTAGCGAAGGAGTCTGGACTGTATGACCCAGCAACAGGAATCGGCAACCTATTGGTGGTGCCGTTATTTGAAACGGTGGAAGACCTTCGCCGTGCTCCTGCGGTGATGGATGAGTTGTTCCGTACGCCGCTTTACCGGAATTATTTGGCAAGCGGGGATGTGATGAAAAAAACATCCTTCATGCCGGATCTGCAAGAGGTCATGCTGGGGTATTCAGACAGCAACAAAGACTCAGGGTTTCTCAGCAGTAATTGGGAAATCCACAAAGCGCAGCATGCGCTCCAAAAAACAGCTGATCCGTACGGGATTTCCCTGCGCATCTTCCACGGGCGTGGTGGTTCGGTAGGACGAGGTGGTGGCCCGGCCTATGAAGCAGTTTTGGCACAGCCTGGTAGTAGTGTCGCAGGACGCATCAAGATTACGGAGCAAGGAGAAGTGCTGGCGTCTAAATACAACTTGCCAGAACTCGCGCTCTATAACCTAGAGACGGTAACGAGTGCTGTCATGCAGGGCAGTTTGCTGAGTAGTGGGTTCGACGGCATTGAGCCGTGGAATGACATTATGGAGCAGCTTGCAATGCGATCGCGCAGACATTATCGCGAGTTGATTTATGAGCAGCCTGACTTCATTGATTTTTTCCATCAAGTCACCCCCATCGATGAAATTAGCCAGCTCCAGATTAGTTCTCGTCCGGCGCGTCGAGGTGGAAAAAACAAGGGCTTGTCAGGACTGCGGGCTATTCCCTGGGTCTTTAGCTGGACTCAAACTCGATTTTTATTGCCTGCCTGGTATGGCGTGGGCACAGCGCTGCACGAGTTTTTGCAGGAAGAGCCAGAAGAAAACCTGAAGCTGTTGCGCTACTTCTATTACAAGTGGCCATTTTTCCGTATGGTCGCATCGAAAGTGGAAATGACCTTGTCTAAAGTGGATCTTCAGATTGCCAATCATTATGTGCATGAATTGAGCAATCCCGAGGATTTGCCACGCTTTGAGCGATTGTTTGATCAAATTTCGAGTGAATACAACTTGACGCGGGACTTGATCCTGCAAATTACCTGCCATGAAAAGCTTCTGGATGGTGATCCAGAATTGCAGCGATCGGTTCAGCTTCGAAACGGAACCATTGTACCGTTGGGCTTTTTGCAGGTTTCGTTGTTGAAGCGACTACGCCATCATAAAAATACCGCAGCGGCTGGGGTCATTCGGTCGCGCTATAGCCGAGGCGAACTGTTGCGTGGAGCGTTGCTGACGATTAATGGCATCGCGGCTGGAATGCGGAATACGGGCTGAAGACGAGGCAATTTAAACCCAAATCATCGTGGGAACTGCAGTTCCCACGATGATTTGGGTTTATCTATGAACATCCATTGGCAAGGCCTGGTTCCCCATGGACGCTCGTTTGGCTGTTCGTTATTCTGCCCCCATGGCTTGTCCAGCAATCCATCCCGTTGTCCATGCGCTCTGGAAGTTAAAGCCTCCAGTGACACCATCAATATCCAGGATTTCCCCTGCGAAATAGAGCCCTGGACAGGGGCGGCTTTCCATCGTTTTGAAATTGACGGTTTTGAGGGACACGCCCCCACAGGTCACAAACTCATCTTTAAAGATGCCTTTGCCATGGATTTTCAATTCACCTTGGGTAATAGCGGTCACAAGACGGTTGATTTCTTTTTTGGAAAGATTGGCCCAGCGATCGCCCCCTTGGATGGCAGAATCGGGGCTACTGGTATGCAGGAGATATTCCCACAGCCGTCGAGGAAATGAGAAAGGGTTAGCGGTGGCGATCGCCCGCTTCGTGTTGTCTTGTTTAAATTCCGTCAATGCTGTTCTCACCTGGTCAACCGTATGGTGGGGTGACCAATTGATGCGCAGAGTGGCCTGGTAGCGACAGTCGTGGAGCAGACGAGCACCCCAGGCCGACAGCTTGAGAATGACAGGGCCACTCACTCCCCAGTGAGTCATGAGAATCGGGCCTTCTTGCTTGATAACGGGATGTCCTGGGCAGTGAATCTGAGCTTGAACGTGATCGAGAGAAATACCAGCGAGATGATGCAACTGTTCGTCAGGAATCTGAAAGGTAAACAAGGATGGCACAGGTGGATGTAGCTCATGGCCGAGGTGACGGGCAATGGCATATCCTTTGGGATTACTGCCGGTTGCAAGTAAGAGGCGATCGCACATCAGGGTGTGTCCGCCTTTGAGATCAACCCCAAAGCGTTTCTCTCTATTCTTTTTTCCTGGGTCATTGACGGGGTCTTGTGGGTTCAGTCGCACGTCGGTAACCACTGCTTTCGTTTTAACCCGCACGCCTAAGGCTTGAGCTTCATGCATCAACGCAGTCACGATCGTTTCTGAGTCGTCTGTTGTCGGAAACATCCGGCCATCGGCTTCGGTTTTGAGAGAGACGTGTCGTTTGGCAAACCAAGCGACGGTATCGCTCGGTTGAAAGCGGCTGAAGGCACCTCGTAACGCTTTGCCTCCGCGAGGATAATGCTGGATGAGTTGAGCCGCCTCAAAACAGGCGTGAGTGACGTTGCACCGCCCGCCTCCAGAAATACGCACCTTTGATAATGGGTGAGACCCGGCTTCGAGAATGGTGATCTGCGCGTTTGGCCATGCTTCAGCACAGGCGATCGCCCCAAAAAAACCTGCCGCTCCCCCTCCAACAACAATCACCTTCATAGTGCCGAACTCCTTGTTCAGTCAACGTCACGACTTGGCAACGTTTACAGAGGAACTAGGGATTGGGGGCGCGTATTTCGCGCCCCCAATCCCTTATTGCTTCGTTGCAATTTTGAGAAGTTTGCTAAGTCATGTCAACTTCCAAGACGATCTCAAGCGATGTGTGAAATAGGGCGCAGACGTTACAGAGACACCCATTTCGCCATTCGTGAGATAGTTAGGATTGCAATAAACCTCGTCTAGCTTGGGAACGATCCGTTTCCCCCAGGAAAAATGACCGTTCCCAAGCTGGTAAGTACCTGGACATCATTAAAACCAAAACCCCAAATCCTATGCCGCTCGCTGCTCGGGCGGCATAGGATTTGGAAGGATACGTTGAATGATGGCCATCTACTTATGAGTTTAGATAGCAAAGAAAATGTTAGAGCCTATCGGGGATTTTTACGATGCACAAAGTTGATGCATCGAGTGATACAAATCTTCTTTACACGAGCAGGCTTATTAACATAAGTGTTAGGATTGCGACAAGATAAAACACGAGAAAACAGAGGAAATTGCGCTTCATGGTGTCGGAAGTAGAAAAGGTAATATCTGTCGATGGGCGAGACATTCGACTCAAAATAGGGCTCCTAGCTCCACAAGCTGGAGGAACAGTTTTAATACAGGCAGAAGAAACTGCTGTTTTGGTAACAGCAACTCGGTCATCAGGACGAGAAGGGATCGATTTCTTGCCTCTTTTAGTAGATTATGAAGAACGCCTCTATGCAGCAGGTCGTATTCCTGGAGGATTTCTCCGTCGAGAGGGGCGCCCACCTGAACGAGCCACGCTGACGAGTCGTTTGATCGATCGCCCGATGCGTCCCTTATTCCCACAGTGGCTTAGGGATGATATTCAAATCGTTGCAACAACACTATCGATGGATGATCGGATGCCGCCTGACGTGCTCGCGGTGACCGGAGCATCTGTAGCGACGCTGCTCGCCCAAATTCCATTTAATGGGCCAATGGCTGCTGTTCGAGTGGGGTTGATCGGTGATGATTTTATTATCAATCCAACTTATCGTGAAATTGAAGAGGGTGATCTGGATCTTGTCGTAGCAGGCTCTCCAGATGGCGTGATCATGGTCGAGGCAGGGGCGAGTGAACTGCCAGAACAGGACATTATTGAAGCGATCGATTTTGGGTATGAAGTCGTTCGAGATTTGATCAAAGCGCAAAAAGAACTGATCGAAGAGCTGGGGCTTTCAATTGTGAAAGAGGAAGAGCCATCAACCGATCCAACAGTCGAAAATTTTGTGCGCGATCGCGCGACAGCGTCCGTCAAAGAGATTCTGAAGAAATTTGATTTGACGAAAGAACAGCGTGATGGCGAATTAGATGCAGTGAAAGACAGCATCAGTGCTGAAATTGCGGAACGTCCTGAAGATGATACCGTTCGAATCGCTATTTCAGAAAACCCGAAAGCATTGGGTAAAATCTTCAAATCTGTGACCAAAAAGTTTATGCGTCAGCAGATTGTTGAGGACAATGTGCGGGTTGATGGACGGACATTGGATCAAGTGCGTCCGATTAGTTGCCGCACGGGAATATTACCGTCCCGTGTGCACGGATCTGCCGTCTTTCAACGAGGCTTGACTCAGGTGATGTCTGTGGTAACTCTTGGCACGCCTGGTGATGCACAAGATATGGATGACCTGCATCCAGATGAATCCAAGCGATATCTGCATCACTACAACTTCCCTCCCTATTCCGTGGGTGAAACCCGACCGATGCGATCGCCCGGTCGGCGAGAAGTGGGACATGGTGCATTGGCCGAGCGCTCGTTAATTCCCGTTCTGCCGAGTGAGGAAGAATTTCCTTATGTCATTCGTGTTGTCTCCGAGGTGTTATCTTCCAATGGTTCCACCTCCATGGGCTCTGTCTGTGGCTCGACTCTGTCTCTAATGGATGCAGGTGTTCCGATTGCGAAGCCCGTGAGTGGTGCAGCAATGGGTCTTATTAAAGAGGGAGATGAAGTTCGCATTCTCACCGATATTCAAGGAATTGAAGATTTCTTGGGTGACATGGACTTTAAGGTCGCTGGTACCGAGAAAGGGATCACTGCATTGCAGATGGACATGAAGATTACCGGGTTAGACATGTCTGTCATCGGAGATGCGATTAACCAGGCTCGTCCTGCTCGAATGCATATTCTTGAGAAGATGCTTGAAGCGATTGACAAGCCCCGTGAAGATCTATCGCCATTTGCGCCTCGACTGCTGACCATCCAGATTAATCCTGAACTCATCGGGTTGGTCATTGGTCCTGGAGGAAAAACTATCAAAGGCATTACGGAGCAGACCGGAGCGAAGGTTGACATTCAAGACAGCGGCCTGGTAACTGTTTCTGCTGTGGATGGAGAAAAAGCGAAGAAGGCTCGTAGCATCATCGAAGGCATGACTCGTCAGCTCAGTGCTGGAGATGTTTATGTGGGCCATGTGACACGCGTTATTCCCATTGGTGCTTTTGTTGAGGTGTTGCCGGGTAAAGAAGGCATGATCCACATCTCTCAACTGGCTGATTATCGTGTTGGTAAGGTCGAGGATGAGGTGGCTGTTGGGGATGAAGTCATTGTTAAAGTACGGGAAATTGATGGCAAAGGCCGCATCAATCTAACGCGACTGAATATTCATCCTGATGAGGCTGCTGCTGCTCGCGAAGCTGCCGCAAAGTCCTGATTATTCATGACTGATCAAACCCCTGGATTCTGAAAGAATCCAGGGGTTTTTAGCGTTATAACGCTGTCATCGTCACAACATTGATAGCGCTGTGCAGGTTTATTGAGTACGGTAATGTGGGGCGCGCCGCGCCCCACATTACCGTTTTTGTACTTGCCGCGGTTGCCCGCTATAGTTTGTGGACGCTTCTTGTTGGTTTGTGGGCACTTCTGCAAATCATGAGTCGCCCGATGTAGAAGAATTTGGTAAGTAGATGGCGATAATTAAACGTATCCTTACAAATCCTGTACCGCCTGCGCAGCGGGCGGTACAGGATTTGGGGTTTTGGTTTTAATTATGTCCAGGTACTTATCACGAATCATGTCTAAGCTTGGCTTAAAAAATCAGGGACAGAGTCTTTAACTCCATCCCCGACGACTCGTTATCTAGTGATTACTTCCCATCGCTACTGACTTAGGAATGACCATAAAATAGAACCGGAAAGTATTTTATTTGGGGGGTTAGCTTAGCCACCATCCCAATAAAATACCTCGGAGTTTTTAAATTCTCATTCCTTAGTCGTAGAACCCGTTGTTGAAGCGATCGCCCCCTTCAACCATTGCCTCAGATGGATCCGTTACTAACAATCGATCTTTGTAGCGTTCCAAGACTGATTTTTGACGATCCGTGAGTCCAGGAATCTTGAACACATCATCAACAGATGAATAGGGACTGTTGCGAACAATGATGCCTGCCAAGGTTGGATACATGCCAGGAAATTGAATAAAAGCACGAACGTTTGAGTTGTTCAAATCAATCGTTGTACCAAAGCTATTGCTTAACTTCTCTTCTACGGCATTTCGGCGTTCCGCTGCCAGGATGGGGGATGAGCCAACCGTTAAGCTATTGAAGCCAGCAGCGTGAGCTGGGCGAGGGACGCCGATCCAACCCAGGACGCTAACCATCATTACAAGCACTGCAAGTACACCAGCCAGTCTTTTCATTCCTAACATTCCTCCCAACGTCAGACCAAAATTAATATTCTAGATTTTAAGATAAAGGCATTGCATTTAGAGCCTACCACTTCACTTGCACACTCTAAGCGTTAACTTTAGCAACAATCATGGAATGGTAAAGACGTCGCGTCGAACTGAGCTGACCTTGTGCATTTTCAGACAGATGTTGCATCAGTGAGCTTAGCGTGAAGTAGTAGGATTTAGAACAGCGGGCATCACCCATCACGACGCTCTATTCGTTTGAGTTTATGGTGATGCAGTCGTCGATCTCAAGAACTTAGAGGAGTTGTCATACATACTGTATTTTGAATGCAGCATGATGTGTTTACGTACCTAGACGTAATAAAGCCAAACCCTCAAATCCTGTGCCGCCCGCACAGCGGGCGGCACAGGATTTGAGAGGGCACGTTTCATTGTAGCTAGCCACTTATCAGGTCCTGAACAGAATGAGTCGTGAGCTAAACGAGCCAATTTTATCGAACGTGATGAGTCAATCCTGCACGACCTCGATAAAATTGGGTTCATGTTATTGAATTGTCATTTTATTGAATTGTCATTATCAACCCACACTGTTTGGCCATCTGCCTCAAATGAAATTTTTCTTGTCGTGCGTTCTTGAGGAGTAGGCTCATGCAATTGCCAATTCCAGTTGAGACTATTTTACAAAACCGCTATCGCATCCTCAAAGTTCTTGGGCAAGGAGGGTTTGGGCGCACTTATTTAGCGGAAGATCGGGGGCGGTTCAATGAGTATTGTGCTCTCAAGGAATATATTCCCAATCACAGCAGTGCCTATGCGTTGGAAAAATCGAGGGAGTTGTTTCAGCGAGAGGCCACCATTCTCTATCAGCTCAAGCATGCTCAGGTGCCTGAATTTCGAGCCACCTTTGAAGAAGGTCAGCGCCTATTTTTGGTGCAGGATTATGTTCACGGCAAAACCTATCGAGAATTATTAGACGAGCGCATCAATCGAAACATGGCGTTTGCGGAGCCGGAGGTGCTGTGGCTGGTTCAAAATTTGTTGCCGGTACTCGCTCATGTTCATAGCAAAGGCATCATTCATCGAGATATCACCCCCGACAACATCATCTTGCGCCATGACGACCATCTCCCCGTGTTGATTGATTTTGGGGTGGTGAAAGAGATTGCAACGCGTCTTCATCACGCCGATGACAGTATCCAATCAACAACGGCTCAACCGACAACAGTTGGTAAACCTGGCTATGCTCCGAGTGAGCAGGTGCAGACAGGCCGCGCTTACCCCAGCAGTGATTTATATGCGTTGGCAGTGACGGCAGTGGTTTTATTGACAGGGCATGAACCTCAGGATCTCTTTGACGATGTCATGTTGACCTGGAACTGGCAGCGCTGGGCTAGAATCAGCCCTCAATTCACCGAGATTCTGAATCGGATGTTGAGCTATCGACCGGGCGATCGCTATCAGTCAGTTAGTGATGTGATTCATGCTCTCAATACGATGTATGGTGCGCCCCACGTAGCGCCCCCTCCTGCCTCCTCTCATCCACCTGCATCTGCTAGCTCATCGGTTTCACCCCCTCGGCCAGTCGCTTCACCTTCTGCTCATGCTGTTCCGCCTATTCAGTCTCAAGTCCAGACGGTTGCGGTAGGTCGTCGAGCCAATGCCAGTGCTTTCCAACCGCCTCCATCAACCCGAGCGGCCTATCGCAGCACTCACGCTCCACTTTCTTCCGTTCCTGCCAAAAGACAAACCGGATCAGTGTGGGATAATCCGCTGTCGGTTCTTGGGATTGGATTTGCACTAGCTGTCGTGACTGGCATTGGGTCTTGGGCTGTAGTCAGTGCGATCTTTAATGCTGCTCCGGACGAAGAGTTGGAACCACCGCCGCCTGTCGTCGAAGCTCCAGCTGTGGAACCAGAGCCGGAACTGCCGACAGAACCCAGTGAGCCTCAGGAATATCGTCAGGAGATTGCTCTGACTGTTGGGGTTCCTGTGCGGTTAGAAGGAACCCTGAAGCAAAATGAAACCCTGAACTATCTGGTTTCTGGGACACAGGCGCAGCTCCTTTCTGCAGATCTTGAGAATGAGGGTGTGTTGATGACTGTGCTGGCACCGAATGGCGAGTTGGTCGATGGGCGATCGCAGCGTGTGTTGGCCTGGGAAGGCGAGTTGGAGTTTACAGGAGACTATACGCTCCAAATCAGCCCTGTGGATGGCGTGGAGGAAACCGATTATCGTTTAGTTGTAGAACTCCGTGATCCAGAGCCAGAAGAGGCTCCTGAGCCGGAGATTCTTCCAGAACCAACGATCGAAACCGAACAGTTGAACTTTGAAGAAGGCAGTGATGGTGTTTTGGTCACAGCTCAGGCCAATGCCACGACCATTCGCCGTTACTTGGTGAATGTGAGAGCAGGTCAGGGTTTGCGACTAGAGCTGCTTGAAGGCCCTGTGACATTATCGGTTCGCTTTCCTAATGGGGATTTGGTTGAGGATGCTAGTGGCGTCGTTTTCTGGGAGGCAGAGGTGCCTGAAAGCGGTAATTATCAAATTGACGTGGTTGCTGATGATGCGGCTTCGTTCAAACTCGAAGTCCGAGCTTTTGATCTAGACTAAAAGTCAATCTCTTCGCTAGGGAATGAACATAGGAAGACTCCGAGATATTGAGTTGAAGGTAGCGGCTTAGCCGCTACCTTCAACTCACAACTTTCCGGTTTTATTTCCTCCCTATTTCTAGGCAACCCATTAGACGCGTTTTGCTCTAGCGGATGTGAGGAGATGTAATGGAGCGATCAAGAGGCATTCAAACGATTCATGCAAAAGACGGTTTTGATTACAGGGACTGCGTCTGGAGTCGGTAAGACGGTTGTGATGTTGGCGATCGCCTCCTACTATCAGACGTTTTATTCTGATCGGTCTTTGGCGCTGTATAAGCCCATATGTCGAGGCATCGAAGATCCACAGCAGTATCAGCGCGTGCTGAATCTTCAAACATCTCCAGACGATATGTATTCCGTGTCATTTGACGGATTGGGTGAACCACCGATTGCAGCGGCCCACTACGGTATGTCTATTGATCTCGCAACAATCTGGAAACGCTATCAGGTGCTGGCTGCATCCCATAACGTGGTACTCATCGAAGCCTGTGGAGGGTTGGGGACTCCAGTAACGATGGAGACAACGGTCGCTGACTTGGCCTGGGATTGGCGTTTGTCAACCATCCTCGTTGTCCCGGTGCAGCCGGGAGCAATTGGTCAGGCGATCGCCCATGTTGCTTTAGCGAAGCAGTCTCGTGTTCATCTGAAAGGGATTGTACTCACCTGCCCCACACCGCTTTCTGACTCGGATGCCTCTAAACTTGCGAATCCAGATCTGCTGCAGACGCTGACTCAAATTCCTGTTTTCGGCTGTATTCCTCATTTGCAAGATGTGGGCGATCGCTCCAAACTAGCTCATGCAGCATCGAATCTTGACATTGAGCGGATTTTGCCATCCCTTTAGCGGCCTACACTGTTCTAAAGGATGAAAATTAAAAGACTCCAGATATTTCGGTTCTATGTCATGCCTAGTTCTAGGTATGTTAGGTATAGAGAAAGTCTTTGCAACTGATGCAATGTACTGGTGCAACCTTATATCTCCAGAGGTAAGTAGCTAGCCATCATTAAACGTCACCTTGCAAATTCTGTGCTACCCGCGCAGCAGGTAGCACAGAATTTGGGATTTTGGCTTTTAATGACGTCCAGGTACTTATACATCTTTAGAGGTTCCCTAGGGGTTCATTGCACGTGGAGTTCTATGCCCCAAAAACTCCCAATCTTGCCGAGTAACGCAATGATAGTCAATAGGTTTCACGTATCTTAAGTAGTAATCGTATGGTCACGACTCCAATTGAGCCGTCTGTGAATACGTCTCAAATTCGCCCGAGTATTCAAACACTCCAGCCTCGTTTAGTTGAATGGCGACGACGCATTCATCAATATCCAGAACTTGCCTTTCGCGAAACCCTCACTGCTGAGTTTGTGTCTCAGAAGCTGACAGAATGGGGCATTGAGCATGAGACAAATGTCGCAAAAACGGGCATTGTTGCGGTGATTCGGGGTACGCAGTCTAGCCCAGTGTTGGCGATTCGGGCAGATATGGATGCATTGCCCATTCAAGAACTAAATGACGTGCCCTATCGCTCGTGTCACGACGGGGTGATGCATGCCTGTGGGCATGACGGGCATACGGCGATCGCCCTTGGCACAGCCTATTACCTCTCTCAACATAGCGACACTATTCCTGGCACTATCAAAATCATCTTTCAGCCTGCAGAAGAAGGGCCAGGGGGCGCAAAGCCCATGATTGACGCAGGAGTTCTCAAAAATCCGGATGTGGACGCGATTATTGGTCTGCATCTGTGGAATAACTTGCCTCTTGGAACGGTTGGAGTCCGCAGCGGTGCTCTCATGGCTGCGGTTGAACTATTTGACTGCGTGATCCAGGGACGTGGTGGCCACGGAGCCATGCCTCATCAGACGATTGACGCTATTCTCGTCGGGTCACAAGTGGTGAATGCATTGCAAACCATTGTGGCTCGGAATGTAGACCCCATCAAGGCAGGCGTGGTGACGGTTGGTACGTTTCATGCGGGCCATGCTCACAATGTCATTGCCAATGAAGTCGAACTAAGTGGCACGGTTCGCTATTTTGATCCGGTTTTCGACGGGTTCTTTCGCAGGCGAGTGGAGGAGATTATCGCTGGCGTGTGTCACAGTCAGGGCGCAACTTATACGTTGGATTATTGGCAACTGTACCCGGCCACCATCAATGATGCCAGCATGGCTGATTTAGTCCGATCGGTAGCCGAAACCGTTGTGGAAACTCCTGCGGGCATTGTTCCAGAATGTCAAACAATGGGCGGGGAAGACATGTCTTTTTTCTTGCAAGAAGTGCCAGGCTGCTACTTTTTCTTAGGGTCAGCCAATGCTCAGAAAGATTTGGCGTATCCCCATCATCATCCCCGGTTTGATTTTGATGAAACTGCATTAGGGATGGGGGTTGAGATGTTTGTGCGCTGTGTTGACCGCTTTATGCGTGTTTAAGGAGCCTAGCGGTATCGCGGGGCAAGCGATTGATCACCCGTTTCAGCTGTCTTGAAATTTGCTACGAGACGTTTCTATCCAATACGCAATCCATCATGCAATATCGCCGGTTTGGACGCACAAACTTACAGATGCCTGTGTTTTCTTGTGGAGGGATGCGGTATCAGCATTCTTGGAAAGATATCCCTCCGGGGCAAATTCCACGCAAGAATCAGGACAACTTAGAGGCTACGATTCGGCGATCGCTCGATGTGGGAATCAACCATATTGAAACCGCACGTGGGTATGGTACTTCAGAAGTCCAGCTTGGCCGTGTGCTACCGAAGTTCAAACGGGATCAGCTGATCGTGCAAACGAAGGTGTCTCCTTCGGCAGACCCTCATGAATTTCGCAAAACTATCGAACAGTCCCTCTCGAACCTCAACCTCGACTACATCGACTTGCTGGGAGTGCATGGCATCAACACAGATGAACGCTTGGGATGGAGTGTGCGGCCAGGGGGCTGCCTGGATGTGGCGAGAGAGTTTCAGCGTCAGGGTCGTGTGCGGCATATTGGCTTTTCGACCCACGGCCCCACCGATGTGATTATCCGCGTCATTGAGACCAACCAATTCGACTACGTCAACCTCCACTGGTACTACATCAATCAGCTCAATTGGCCGGCGATCGCCGCTGCGACAAAGCACGATATGGGCGTGTTTATCATCAGTCCATCTGACAAAGGCGGTCATCTCTACAATCCGCCACAGCGACTGGTAGATCTCTGTACTCCTCTCAGCCCAATGGTGTTCAACGATGTGTTTTGTCTCAGTCATGCTCAGGTGCATACCCTCAGCTTAGGTGCGTCCTGCCCTGGGGATTTCGACGAACACCTCAAGGCATTGGGGTGGCTTGATCGAGCAGATGAAATACTGCCTTCCATTCTGCAACGACTGCAAGACGAGGCGATCGCCCGTCTCGGTAGAGATTGGGTGAAAACCTGGCGTGTGGGCCTGCCGAAACTCGAAGACACGCCCGACAACATCAACATTCCCGTCATCCTATGGCTGAGGAATTTAGTCATTGCTTACGATATGGTGGAGTACGCCAAAGCCCGCTACAACATGCTGGGTAACGCTAGCCACTGGTTTCCCGGCAACAAAGCCGACCAGGTGAATCCGTTGGCGCTCCGAGATTGTCTGGCAAACAGCCCCTACGCTGATACCATCCCAGAGCTATTGATGGATGCTCATCAACGATTGGCAGGCTCAGAGGGTAAGCGCCTCTCCCAAACGGATTAGTGATGATAGAAACCGTCGGAGCAACCAGCCATTTGCCCTCATGTCTGCGTAAACTTTGCCAAGCCGTGTTTTAGCCAAGCAGGAGAGAGGAAAGACCATAGGCGATCGCCGCGCTGCCCAGTGGCACGGTGAGGTTGTCAATTCCCCATTTGGAGAAGGCTTCGAGGAAAGTTGATAACAGGGCGATCGCCCCTGCAATGCCCATCACTTCGACAGAAAGACCATGAACGCACCCCAAAATCACTACCCCTACAATGGCCGTTGCGAAGAACATGGCCAGAGACCCTTCCCAGCTTTTTTTCATGCCCCACATTTCGTAAGGATGCTTGCCCCAGCGCTGTCCAATGAGTGCGGCTAGACCATCTCCCCAGGACATGGTCAATACACCCAATACGGCATAGAATGGCAATCCTTTCGGCCAAAAGTAGCTAATCAGGAGTCCAATGCTAAGGGCATAAAAGAACGTTCCGAAGCTTTTGCGGCCCACGCTGTTGATGAAAGGCAAAAGGGGAAATTGGTAAGACAGCAGCGTCACAAGGCTGAAGATAACGGATGCCGCAATGCCTATCCAGCTCGGAACCTGGAGCAACCAGGCGAATACAATCACGTTTCCTGTGCCGATGTGGACGACTTTTCGAACAGCTTCTGAGCTAGCGCTAAAGAACGTGCGGATGGCGATCGCGCTTAGGGCAACGAGGCCAAGATAGCTGCTAACAATAATCAGTTGGATGCTCAGAGATGTGGACGGAAGAGAATCGGGAAGAGCAGTTTGAGAAACGATAACCAACACAAGAATAGTGAAACGAATTGCATTGTGATTACTGTAGACGATTTTGGATTTTCATAGAGATGAGGTACTGGGTTTTGAAGACTTCAGAATTTGACACGCGTTTGCTACTCACGCTCTAGATTTACTCTGGCAAACAACACCGAAGTTGTCGCATCCAAAACAGCCTATTGTCGCTTCTAACGAGACACGTCCAGGCAAAATTGGGATTTGATCGCAATGTGGGCTGCAGTCAAGAACGATTCCTGAGGCGATCGCTAAAAGCCTCATGGAGAGAACGAATGAAGATAGGTAGATAGCCATCATTAAACGCATTCTTCCAAATCCTGTGCCGCCCGCTCAGCAGGCGGCACAGGATTTGGGCTTTTGGTTTTAATGACGTCCAGGTACTTATTTATGTGTTGAAGTTGGTTGCGATGCCCACATCCAATGACAGGCCTCTCACATGATTCGTTTCGGACGGATATCCAATCAATTAAAAATAATGCTCGTTATTCGCTAGTAACATGAAATACTAATCACGCGCTAATATTTCACTTAGCGTTTATTTAGAATTGTCGGATTTACTAAAACCTGTAACGTACATCGAAAATGTCCGTTCATTAATTTTTTCTGTTCATTAATTTGAGTACTAGTCATTAGGAGTATCCCCCCTTTATGAAGATTCGCTATTTTGCTGCATTAACCGTTGCGTCATTGATTGGCATTAGTTCCGTATCCTTGCCTTCTATCATGTCTCCGGCTCATGCGAATCCTTGCGCAGCGAATCCCTGTGCTGCTATTGATCCCTGTGCTGCTATTCCTTGTGCATCCTCATTAGACCCCTGTGCCGCAATCCCTTGCGCGTCATCATTAGACCCCTGTGCCGCAGCTACTCCTTGCGCTGCCGCTGACCCTTGCGCTGCTGCTGAGCCTTGTGCCGCTGAGCCTTGTGCCGCTGAGCCTTGTGCTGCCGCTGACCCTTGTGCCGCTTCCCCTTGCGCTGCCGTTGATCCTTGCGCTGCCGCTTCCCCTTGCGCTGCCGCTTCCCCTTGCGCTGCCGCTGAGCCTTGTGCTGCCGTTGATCCTTGTGCTGCTGCTGATCCTTGCGCTGCCGCTGAGCCTTGTGCTGCCGTTGATCCTTGCGCTGCCGCTGATCCTTGCGCTGCCGTTGATCCTTGTGCCGCTATTGTTGATCCTTGCGCAGCCGTTGTTGATCCTTGCGCTGCCGCCGAACCTTGTGCAGCAAATCCTTGCGCAGCCGTTGATCCTTGTGCAGCAGCCGATCCCTGTGCAGCGAATCCCTGCGCAGCAGCGGCAGTTTCAGCACCCAAGGTTTATTCTGATCCACAAGTTGATCAGCAAGTTGGCACTAGCTTAGCCATCCGTGGCTATGATCCTGTTGCGTATTTCACCGAGGAGCAGCCTGTTGAAGGTAGCAGCACATTCCAATACGAATGGAATGGTTCTGTTTGGCAGTTTTCCAGCGCTGAAAATCTTGCTGCATTTACCAATGATCCAGACGCATTCGCACCTCAATATGGTGGATATTGTGCTAAGGCCCTGAGTGAAGGAAATTTGGCTTCCATTGATCCAACGGCTTGGAGAATTGTGGATGGCAAACTGTATTTGAATTACAGTGCAGCCGTTCAGCAACAGTGGACCCAAGATATTCCAGGAAACATTGCATTAGCAGATGGTAATTGGCCTGAAATCTTGAATACCCCTGCGACCGTGTATTACGACACTGTGGGCGCTGTTCAGTACTAGTTTGAATAAGTAGATAGGCATCAATAAACTCACTTTAAAAACCTGGGGAGAGCGCCCATCCGGGGCGCTCTCCCCAGGTTTTTAGTTGAATGAAGCCAAGCTGCTTAAAATCAGAATCGTGTTTAGATTCTGATTCTACTACTGAGAAAAAATACATTGTGGGTATGCAGATCGCTGGGTTCTTGAGAACTCAGCGATTGTTGTTATTGGGGCTTGGCCTTGTCAGTCGTCCTATTAAGAACCATGAATGATTCCAGACGATAAGATTAAGCGGTCAGAATTCTCAGCACCAACATGATAGGTTGCAAGGAAATAGGCACAGGTTTAATTCCACCCGGAGTTATTAAGTACCTAGATGTGATTAAAATCAAAATTCTAAATCTTGTACTGCCTACACAGCGGGCGGCACAGGATGTAGAAGGTTACGTTTAATTATCGCTAGCTACTTACCAAAATCCAAAATCTTACCCTTCAGGAGTTTTGCGATGGTTCTTCAAACCCCACCCCCACCTTCAATTACCCCTCGCCAGATGAACCTATTGCGTGTGGCAGCTTATATGGCATGGTCTGACGGTGGTCTTGCTGAAGAAGAAGCTGATGTTATGTTGAATCGCTTCTGCCGAATCTTTGCTCGGAATGATGATCACCAGGAATCTCTCCGCAGCGAACTACATGAGTACTTAATGCAAAATATTCCCCTTGATGAGTTGGTTCCCAAAATCAAAGAACAAGAAGCAAAGGAGTTGGCATTAAGGCTTGGGTATGAAGTCATTTCTGCAAGTGCCCGTACGCCAGATGAAGATACTATCAACGAAGACGAGGCCGTTGCATACCGTCAATTGGTTGAATTGCTTGGGCTTGCTCCAGATGCGATTAGTCGTATTGAAGGGGAAGTCAATGCAAAGAATTCTGGAGCTGATGATGTGTTTGATCGGATGGAAGCCGATTTACGAGCCTTCTTCCAAAAAGAGTAACAGAGGTTCGGGGTTCGATCATGTATTAAGCTAAAACTCACCTATTTTGCGTATTTTGGTGGTTTTCCTCCGCTTCCGACGAGGGGCAACCATGTAATTTAAATAGCTAAGTAGATGGACATCATTAAACCTATCCTTGCAAATCCTGTACCGCCCGCGCAGCGGGCGGTACAGGATTTGGAGTTTTGGTTTTTTAATTAATTATGGCCAGGTGCTTAACAGCTTACGTACGCTTAGGATATGGAACAACGCTTGCCGTTTCTAGGATGTCGTGGTGCATCTTAGGGGTGGCGGCCATTACTAATCCTGGTAAGCAATAATTTGTGCAGTCTTTTAAGGGGGGTGGCATGGCTCCGTCTAGAGTTGACACGATGTAGCCTGCCTCCCTTGCGAGAAATGCTAATGCACCCCCGTCAATGAACTTGCCGAGTCGAATGACTGCTCCAGACAGTTCACCAAAAAATAGGCCATTAACGTTGGGGATGCGCGAATCTTTGGAATAGTCCTGCAGTACATCAATGAGGCGATAGCGATTCTTGAGATGGGATGCGAAACCGCCCATATGAGTGCCTAAGAGAATAGGCTGATCGGTTTTTTCAAGGCGATGAGGGGTTGCACTGTCAAGTCCGTCGCTCAACTTTCCTCGCATGAGTCCTTGCCCTTTCAGGGCATAGTCAAAAATGTTGTGGGCAGGACTGACTGCAATCACGGCTTCGAAATCATCTGCATTCAGAATGCCTAAGATGATTTGATAATTCGGGTGGTTATCCATGTAAAAACGAGTGCCGTCGATGGGGTCGAGAGTGATGAGGTAGTCATCTTGTGGCCCTAGTTCAGTGGAGCGAAAATACTTGGTGTTGCGAGATTGTTCGTATTCTTCACCGTAGAATCGGATATCTGGGAAGTTGCCTAGCAACGCCACCTCGATCATGGTTTGAATCGATAAATCAGCATCCGTGAGGGCAGCGGCAAAGGGATTATCCACATCTCCTTTTTCAGGCAGAATGGCGATCGCCGACTGAATCTTATTGGCGTAACCAGCGGCAGCCTTGAGATAGGGAAACAGGGTCGTGAGAATCTCGAATGGGGTTGGGTTTGCTGACATCAGGCACACTCGCCAATGAATTTCACTCCATCACTATATCGATCCATCTGCTTTGTGTGTGTTGGGCACAGCACCGTGCGATCGCCCAGATAAGCACCCCTACGATGGAATGACCATGAAATGAACTGGAACGTAGTGTGTTGAGGGTGGTGGCAAACCCACCACCCACAACACACACATTAAAAGTTTTTGTAATTTCAATACAAAAAAATTCCGTTACAGGGTTTTTTTCGGCCAAAATGAAATAGTTACACCAAAGAACATCACAAATTAAAACACACCAAAA
>JBCCWF010000032.1:0-24066 GCA_039194035.1 Cyanobacteria bacterium P01_E01_bin.6
ATTGAGCCACCCCTTCGGAGCGCAAGCGCTGACAAGCCGATGCTTGACAGAGCAAATATTTGTTTTCAAATCCAGTTGCCTTTGCAATGAGTTGTTTGGTGACCCACTCAATGCCTGTGTCAATTGCTTCCCCAGACGCTTTCCCTCGCTGCTTCATTTTGTCTTTGAGGGTGTCAATGAACCCCTGACCAAAGCTGGTAATGAGGGCTGAGCCTAATGAGATAAAGCCAGCGATCGCCGCTTTCGGTATATCTTCCACATACAAGTTATATAAGGCATATACACCCCCGCCTCCAGTAATAAGCTTGAAAACAGCATCTGTAATTCGTTCTTCTAGTGTTGGCTTTTGGGGTGGCGGCTGCGACGGGTTCATGGGGGCAACGCATAGCGGAATAACAATGCCCTTAATGTAGCTGATGATGCTTGAGCAATGACAATGAGTGTTGATTAGTGTCACACTTGGGCGATCGCTTCAGCTCCTGAAACTCTTCAGCAGATGGGTCGAGTACCACGATGCAGAGTGTGTTCATCAGGCAACCAGGAACTACGCATTAGGGTTGCCTCGACAGGGTATTTGAGTGCTTGATTTGTCCAGTAGAGTGTGAGGGCGATCGCCTCAATACCCCTAGAACAAATCCGGCAACTGAGGTTCACCTTCAATGCTGCCCGCATAGTTCTCATACAATGTCTTGATGTCGTGCCCAGTCATCAACGCCACAGTAGTTGGGTGCATTCCAACAGCAAGGGCATTGCTTATGAATGTTGATCGCGTGATGTAGGGTTTTCGATACTCTACACCCGCATCCTTCAAACATGTGGTCCAAGCGCGGTTCCTGAAGTTGTGATCGTCAATTGGCCCTCCCTCCGCAGCAGGGAAGATCAAATCATCGGGACTCGCCTCATAAATCCGGGCTTTGATCATCTGCGTAAGCCTATGTGTGAGATGGATCGTTCGAGCTTGATTCGTTTTTGTCTCCTTTCTCACCTTCCGACTCAGTGACTCACCCACCCATACCTGAGTGCAATCATCATTCAAATCACGCACCCGCATGCCAATCACCTCGGACGTGCGACATCCCGTACTAAAAAGCATCTCCACGAAGTCGGCATAGTAGGCATAGTAGCGAGATGATCGGAGCACCTTCAGTATTGCTCTCACTTCTTCCGGTGACATCGGCTTTGGCCTGCGCTGCACGGGTACCTTGACCTTCACATCCTCCCACGGGTTCTCGCTTACAATCTTTTGCTGCTGTCCCCACTTCCAGCAGGCTTTGAGGATGCTGATACGCTCCTTCAGGGTGATAGGCTTCAGCTCCTTCTCTTCACTCAGCCATTGCCTAAAACGCTCTGCATCGGACTGAGCGATCGCCGATGCAGACTTCCCACCAAAATAATCAGCAACTGCATTTCTCAGACCTCTGTATTTCTCAAGCGTCCGTTCATACACTTGGGGCGTCTTCCACTCAATGAATCGATTCATGAGTTCCACTACTGAGGTTTTCGAGGGCGATCGCCTCTCCCCCTTATACTTCTCAAGCGTCGGGTCGAAGTGCCCCGTAGCCAAGTCAACCTCAATAATCTTAGCCTTGCCCTCACACACAATTCGATTCACTGAGTTGTCAGTGAGACCGGAGTAGAGATAATGTCGTTTTCCCTGATGGCTCCAATACAGCCTCAATTTCCCTCTGAGAGACTGGACTGAGACTGAGCCAGATGGCGATTTCCTCATTGTGTGCGAATGGAATGTGTGCGGTATTGTGTGCAGATGATCACAATCTACACACTAAAAAACACCAGAATACACCAAAATCAATGAGTACTAATGAGAACGCCGTTGATTTTCCTAGTTATCCTGAAACGACAAAACCCTCTCTCTGAGAGGGTTTTGATGCTATCGGAGCGGCGGGATTTGAACCCACGACCCCCACTACCCCAAAGTGGTGCGCTACCAAGCTGCGCTACGCCCCGTAAATGCTTATCGAGTATACCACATCCTTCTCAAGCTTTTTCCGCCTGAAATATACTGTCTACATCATGATAGGCCTTAGGAAAGTTTATGCTGCCACCTTCTGGCGATCGCCCCCGGTTTTCCTAAACTCAGTCAGCTGACTTTCAATTTGTTGCTTGACAATGTCTCGATACTCTAGGAAATGTTCGTTATGGGCACAAACCGTCACATACTGCTCAACGACGGCAGGGTTCTTGATCAGCATGTGGAAAAAGTGATGCCAAAACTTCCATCGCGTTTTGCGCTTGAAGCCTTGTCGCCAAAACACGATCAACAATGCACGGACAACGACCCATTCCGGTAGATTAAATTCTGGTTGCACTCGTGGGGCACCCAGCTTTAGAAAATAGCGATAAACGCGGTCTAGATATTGCTCTGGCTCATATAGTTGACGGAATGCGTCGATGTATTCATATGCAATGTCTTCAACGGGGCGCGTCGGGACAAAGTTCATCAGGGTCGTTTGGTTGATGTTGCCATCTTCTGCTCGGAGGCGTCCTTCTTTTTCAAGACGATGCCAGAGGGCTGTATGAGGAAGAGCTTGCAGCATGGCAAAGGTGGTTGTGGGAATGCCTGTAATTTCTGCAAACTCGACAATCCGTTGACCAGCACCCGATTTTTCTCCATCAAACCCGATGATGAATCCTGCAATAACGCGTAATCCTGATCGAGTCACTTTTTCAATGGACTCCAACAAGGGCGATCGCGTATTCTGGAACTTTTTCGTGAGCTGAAGGCTATCTTCATCTGGGGTTTCAATTCCCATGAATACCGCCGCAAAATTGCACTCCAGCATGAGATCGATCATCTCATCATCTTCAGCCAGATCAAGAGATGCTTCGGTGTCAAAGCGGAAGGGATACTTCCGCTCAGCTTGCCATTCTTTGAGTTCGTTCAAAAGAAGTTTGACATTACGCTTGTTGCCAATGAAATTGTCATCGACCATGAAGACGCCACCGCGCCAGCCTAAGTCATAGAGGCACTGTAATTCAGCAATGAGTTGACCAGGCGTTTTGGTGCGGGGTTTTCGACCGTAGAGCACAATAATGTCGCAGAATTCGCACTGAAAGGGGCAGCCACGTGAAAACTGAATCGACATGGAATCATAGGCGTCCCGCTCAAGTAAGTCATATCGAGGAACTGGAGTGTCAGTGACCGATGGCTTTTCTCCGTTCGCGGTAAACTCTCCGCTGGTCTCTCCCTGTTCAAGGGCTTCAACGAACATTGGAAGCGTAATTTCGCCTTCATCCAAAATCAAATAATCGACCCCAGCGGCCCGCATGTCTTGGGGCATGGATGTGGGATAGGGACCGCCGACAGCAATGGGCTTGCCATGTTGTTTGGCTTGATTAATTTGAATCAGGATGTCATCTTTTTGAACAATCATCGCTGACATGATGACGAGGTCTGCCCATGCCCATTCCTCGTCGGTGACGGAGCGAATATTGCAGTCTACTAGCTTAAATTCCCAAGACTGGGGAAGAATGGCTGCCACCGTAACGAGACCTAGGGGTGGCAACAACACTTTGCGATTTACGAGTTCTAGAATCTTCTCGTAGGACCAGAAGGTTTTCGGGAACCGGGGATAAACCAGTAGAACTCGCATTATTTCTTTAGTCCTTCTTAAGAATTGTTGCTGTGGGAAGTATATCGTGTCTTTAGGTCATCTGTGTGGGTTCTAAGCAAAAATTCCTATTGAAGGGGGTATCTGACGGCATGTGTTACGACCTGGGGATAGATGTGTAACCCTCACGCACCCGTGTTTGCTTCTTGATGGCTAAGGCGGCGACTTGCGATCGCCACATCATCGTCTGCATCTCGTTCATCGTCTACC
This sequence comes from Cyanobacteria bacterium P01_E01_bin.6, assembly GCA_039194035.1. Lineage (GTDB taxonomy): Bacteria > Cyanobacteriota > Cyanobacteriia > CAKZMO01 > CAKZMO01 > JBCCWF01. The sequence continues at coordinate 3,843 of JBCCWF010000032.1, forward strand.
GTCACACCATTGACGGTTGCTTCGACAACGTCACTCACCGCAGGCTCTGAGAGAACCTTGAGCTTTTTGCTAAACGACAGCGATTTGTCTTTCACCTCCACGACAATCGCGTCTCCCGCAACGAACGTATTTTCAAGAATCTTGGTGGCCAAGGGGTTTTCAATTTCTCGCTGAATCGCGCGCTTGAGGGGGCGTGCGCCAAAGACAGGATCGTAGCCAGCATCCGCAATGTAGCTTTGGGCAGATGGAGAAATATCGATGGTCATTTTTTGCTCTGCTAAGAGGCGATGAATGCGCTTCAGCTGGATGCCAACAATTTCTCGCAGTTCTGCTTTTCCGAGGGGATGGAACAGAATGATGTCATCGACTCGATTCAAGAACTCAGGGCGGAAGTGCGATCGCAATGCCACCATGACACGGGCGCGCATTTCTTCATAGCGAGAATCATCCCCAGCCACATCCAAAATGTGGTCACTGCCAATGTTGCTGGTCATCACAATGACTGTGTTACGGAAATCAATCACATGCCCTTGAGCATCCGTCACTTGTCCATCATCCAACACCTGGAGCAAGATATTGAAGACATCGGGGTGAGCCTTTTCGACCTCATCGAGCAGCAGAACAGAGTAGGGACGACGGCGAATCGCTTCTGAGAGCTGCCCTCCTTCCTCATAACCCACATAACCCGGAGGCGCTCCCACAAGGCGAGACACCGCATGTTTCTCCATGTATTCGGACATATCGATGCGCACGAGGGCATCACCAGAATCAAAGAGCGATTCTGCCAGGGTTCGAGCTAGCTCTGTTTTACCCACTCCCGTTGGCCCCATGAACAGGAAGGAGCCAATGGGTCGCCCTGGATCTTTCATGCCTGCCCGTGCTCGTCGGATTGCAGCGGAAACCGTGAAGACGGCTTCATTCTGTCCGACTACTTGTTGATGCAAAACGGATTCTAGCTGAAGCAGTTTTTTGCGTTCTGACTCCAACAGACGATTGACAGGAATCCCTGTCCACTTCGCCACAATTTCGGCAATGTCTTCTTCGATGACTTGCTCTCGCAGAAGGGCTGAGCCACGAGTTTGCAAGTCAACCAGTGCAGTTTCTTTTTCCTCTCGTTCTCGCTGGACGACCTCAAGCCGCCCATACTTCAGCTGAGCTGCTGTGTTGAGATCATAATCCCGTTCGGCCTGCTCAATTTGTCGTCCGAGTCGCTCTTCCTCTTCCCGTAGAGTTTTCACGGCCTCCATCATGCCTTTTTCAGATTCCCATTGGGATTTGAGGTCATTTTGTTCGTCACGCAGGCTCTGAATTTCTTTTTCAATTTGCTCTACTTTGTCTTTCGGCACCTGATAACTGCCGGCGATCGCCAGATTCGCGCCTTCTCCTTCCAGAGATAGCTTCTCCATTTCAAGCTGCATTAATCGTCGATCAGCATTTTCAAGTTCTTCTGGCTTGGAGGTACTCTCCATCTTGAGCTTTGCCGCCGCTTCATCGACTAGGTCAATGGCCTTGTCTGGCAAAAAGCGATCGGTGATATAGCGGTCAGAGAGGGTTGCGGCAGCGACTAGAGCTGCATCTGTAATTTGAACGCCGTGATGCACTTCATAGCGTTTCTTGAGACCTCGCAGAATTGAAATGGTGGCATCGACGCTGGGCTGTCCCACGTAAATTTGCTGAAATCGACGCTCTAAGGCGGCATCCTTTTCAATGTGTTTGCGATATTCATCGAGGGTCGAGGCCCCAATGCAGCGGATTTCTCCCCGAGCCAGCATTGGCTTCAACAGATTGCCCGCATCCATGTTGCTCTGGCCAGCCCCTGTGCCAACAACGGTATGCAACTCATCAATAAATAGGACAATTTGCCCATCAGATTCGATCACTTCTTTCAACACGGTGCGGAGGCGATCTTCAAACTCTCCTCGATATTTGGCTCCGGCCACGACGGCTCCCATGTCGAGAGAGATGAGGGTGCGGTTTTTCAGGGATTCTGGCACATCCCCATTCACCATTCGCTGGGCCAGTCCTTCGGCGATCGCCGTCTTGCCTACCCCAGGTTCACCAATGAGCACGGGATTATTCTTTGTCCGACGGGACAACACCTGAATCACCCGGCGAATTTCTTCATCTCGCCCAATCACCGGGTCAAGCTTTCCAATTTTGGCTTGTTCGGTCAAATCGCGTCCATATTTCTCTAGGGCCGATTCCTCTGGCTCTTCTTGTTTCTGAGGCTTTTTACGAGTTTTTCGTGTTGCTTTGACAGCCGTTTCCAGTTGAGCCGCATCGAGGTTGAGCGTGCGAAAGAGCCGCCGACCAACGCGCTCATCTCTCGCCAAAGCAAGCAGCAAATGACCCACCGTGATGTAGGAGCTTTTTTCTTGCTGTCGCAATTCTTCTGATCGATCTAGCAACACATCAAGGTGACGCCCGAGATAAAGCTGATCATTTTCTGAAACTCTCGGCTGACGCTGGGCAAAGCTTCCAAGCTGCTGTTGGAGGCGGTCAAGGGGAGCATCTATTTTCTCTAAAATGATAGACGCGAGCCCTTCATCTTGCTCTAGCAGGGCGATCGCCAAATGTTCGACCTCTAGCTGTTGCTGCTTGAATCGACGGGTCACATCTTGAGAATCGACAATGGCATCCCAGGCATCGTCTGTGAATTTGCTAGGGTCAGTTGGCTGCATATCAGAACTGAACAGGTACGAGCTATAAGGTTGTCTAGTGTGTTTAGCGACATCGATTTCTGACCATAGAGTCAAGACGAATCCCAACTCTACTTAGAAATCTCGCAGGACTCCTATCTTACGGTATCAATCAATCATGCGTGCTGTCGCTGCAAACATTTAAGCCAAATGAATAAGTCGATAGCCATCATGAAACGTATGCTTCCACATCCTGTGCCGCTCGCTGCGCGAGTGGCACAGGATGTGGGATTTTGGTTTTAATGATGTCCAGGTACTGACGACCATCATTCCGTAGGTTCAATCACCTATCGCCATTGTATCTGGTGAATTTACCTGGCATTCGAGAAAAATTCACCTAATCTTAACTAAGAGTTTAAGTGATTCCTGGGACATGATGGGAATACTCAATACGAGACAATATAAAGAGATCCCGTCCCCTCCCTATTTTATAAAACGCCAGGAACGTATTGTTCTTGCCTCTCATATCGGCCCTCATATGGGCATGCTTGACGAGTTGTGTGCGATCCATCGTTGTTCGAGACGGAGCTGAGCAGAAGGGGTTTCCCTCGCGGTTGCAGAATGAACACTCTGCCAAAAGGTAACCGCTATCAAGCCAGATTTTAGAGTCGATAGCCCCGTTCAGTGTGGTGAGAGATTGCAATGAGGTGTTGATATTTCAACCCATGGGTTGTGAACTATTCGCCTGTATAACGCGTCACGGTATGTATACTTGCTCTCAAAATGACAGCATCTGCCTATGTTGAGTGAAGTGATTGGTGGTCGATATCGAATCGTTCGCTACTTAGGTGGTGGAGGATTTGGTCAGGCCTATTTGTCGGAGGATCAACATCTTCCAGGAAAGCCGCAGTGTGTGGTCAAAAAGTTGCTCCCTCGGCTCAATGATGCAAAATCCTTTGAGATAGCTCAACGTCTGTTTGATCGAGAAGCTGAGGTTCTGTATTCATTGGGAAGCCATGATCAGATTCCTCAACTATTCGCTCACTTCGAGGAAAATCGGGAATTTTATCTAGTCCAGCAATATATCGAAGGAACGGTTCTCAGTAGAGAACTCCGATCGGGGCGTTCGTTCGATGAACCTGAGGTTATCCATCTCTTGGTTCAGATTCTATCGACGCTTTCCTTCGTTCATGAGCAACAGGTGATTCATCGCGATATCAAACCGTCAAATTTGATTCGTCGCAAAAAAGACAACGCCATCGTCATGATTGATTTTGGCGGCGTTAAACAAATTCGAGTGGAGCCGACCAACTTAGATGTTGAGGCCAGTACCGTTACGGTGGCGATTGGGTCATCTGGATACATGCCCAACGAACAGCTCGCTGGAAAACCTCGGCTAAGCAGCGATATCTATGCCACTGGCATGGTTGGCATTCAAACATTGACGGGATGTTCTCCCTCCCATTTACCGGAGGATTTGAGAACTGGAGAAATTCTCTGGCGCGATCGCGCTCCCCATGTGAGTGATGCCTTTGCTGACGTGTTGAACATGATGACACGCTATGACTATCGCCAGCGATATCAATCAACCCACGAGGTTCTGACGGCGTTGCGAGATTTGCCGGGAGATATTGTATCTAGCGCTACCATTATTGAAATTAGTCGACGTCATGCGCCTGAGGTGTCAACCTCTTCCAGTACGAATTCCCTCTCGATTCATTTTCCTCTTGAAGATCCGACCCCATCAGCAACCCATGCCACTAGCGTTAGCTCTGATGATCCACCCAGTGTTCCATCCTGGACATCTGACTCGTCAGCAGAGGAGATCAATGGTCATCTTGCTTGGTATGAGCGGGCAGACGAATTGTTTCAGCAGCAGCGTTTTCGAAAAGCTGCTGATAGCTACGGAAAAGTCCTGAAGGTGATTCCTGATGATTATGTGGTGTGGTTCAAGCTTGCCATGTCATTGGAAAACTGCCACCAATACGCCGAAGCGGTTGAAGCCTACAGTCAAGTAACTCAGCTCAATGATGATGACTATCTGGCATGGTATCGCCGAGGGAAAAACCTAGAGCATCTCCGCCAGTTTGAACAGGCGATTGAGTGCTACGACCATGTGATTAAGCTACAGCCTGATAACTATTGGGTGTGGCATGACCGAGGACAATCACTCGAAGCTCTCAATCAGCAGAGTGGTGCCCTTGAGGCCTATGACCGGGCTGTCCAGATTAAATCTGATTTTCAATTGGCCATTGATAGTCGACGACAGCTGCTCCAAGAGATGAAGGAAGTCGATCGTTTATATCATCTCCAGCACTACGATGAAGCGATCGCGTCGTGCGATCGCTTGCTTCAGCAGAACCCAGATGACCCCACCGCTTGGCTGATGCGAGGCATGGCGCTCGAAAACTCGAATCAATATCGGGAAGCCGTCAAATCATACAATCATGTCCTCACCATTCAACCCAGCGATCATTTGGCCTGGTTCAAACGAGGAGCATTGCTTGAGAAATTGGGGATGTATGATGAGGCAGCTAAGTCGTATGGTCAGGTGGCGAAGCTACAGCCGGATAACTGTTGGGCCTGGAATGACTATGGTCGCGTTTTGGAAACCGTGCATCAGTATGATCAGGCTCTAGTCGCCTATGAACAGGCTGTCCGCATTCGAGCAGATATTGATTCTGCCATTGAGGGGCGAAACCGCGTGATTCGACAGCTTGAGCTAGCCAAACATCCTGCGAACAAGATGGCGACTCAAGCAGACCCACAGGCGCTGAATAAAACAAAAGTCTAAATTGGATGCGATCGCGATCGCCTTGCTGTGCCAACACCATAGCTCGCCAATATGAAGATGCCGTAGACAGTGGAGTTTGTTCTGCGCAACATGAACGTCAGCTGGGGTAGCAATAAAACCATCGCTTTTTCACAGACTCTTTACCTAAACTTCAACGTTGTCCGTAATAACCCCAGGTTGACCTGTAGAGAATAACAGCCCCCACATCATTCATTTTTTTCTCTCATGCTTAACGACAGTTCCCAACCTAGGCGATGTTTAGTCTTTTTGATTGAGAAATCCAGACTCGCTTAGAATTGCGGTGGGATTGGTTATCTGTTTGATTAGAGCCACGTTACCCATGAAACGGCGATATTTTCTTCAGTTTGCGGCATCAACCCTCACCACTCTAGGGATGAATTCGCTGCAACTAAAACATCAGGGGATTCAATACGCTAAAGTTCTAGCGCAGCCCACTCGACGCAAACGTGCAGTGTTGGTGGGCATCAACGAGTATTCAACCAGTGCTCTTTTTACCAATCTGAAAGGCTGTGTTACGGATGTTGAACTCCAGCGAGAGCTACTAATTCATCGATTTGGGTTCCATGCGGATGACATTGTCACGTTGAAAGATGAGCAAGCAAGTCGCAGTCATATCCTCGAATGCTTTGAAGAATTCCTGATTAATCCCTGCCAGGATGATGACGTTGTGGTCTTTCATTATTCGGGACATGGTCGTCGTATTGCTGACCTCGATAATCCTGTTCGCACTGAGACCGGAGAAACGGATCGGCTCAATAGCACTCTGGTGACCAGCGATGATGGTGCAATTGGTGACGGCAGAACGGTGTCAGACATCATGGGGAGAACCCTGTTTTTGCTGACCTCTGCCCTCAAGACTGAGAACGTGACGATGGTGTTGGATAGCTGCTATGCCGGAGGCGGCATTCGTGGGAATACGCGGGTGCGATCGGCGGGAGAGGGCTTTAATCTGCGACCCAGCGACGAAGCGATCGCATACCAAGAGCGCTGGCTGAGGGATCCACGGGTGGGTGCGAGTCGGGAGGAGATTTTGCAGCGGCGAGGGATCGGGATTGCCAAAGGCATTGCGATCGCCTCTGCGCGTCGTAATCAGAAGGCGGTGGATGCTCAGTTTGACGGATTCCATGCGGGGGCGTTTACGTATTTTTTGACGCAGTATCTCTGGCACGAGGCGGAATCTGTGGAAAGTGCGATCGCCAATGTCACCCGCAATTTGGATACGGCGCAATTTAACCAGGTGCCTCTAGGGTGCGTGGCTCCGCTGAGCTGTGACACGACTCAGCGATCTGATCGACGCGACAGTCAGCCGGTACCCATCTATCACCTGGATGCCCAGGAGAGCGATCGCGCCCCGGCGGAAGCCGTGATTCAAGGGGTGAATGGCGATCGCGCCACCATTTGGCTGGGGGGCAGTGATGCGAATAGCTTGATTACCTATCGACCGGGGGCAAAGTTTCGTCCGGCGGGCGCGCCCGGCAGTGACCCGGTGACCATCCTCAGCCGCCATGGGTTGACGGCTGAGGTCAGATTGCCGGATGGACTGGCAGAAGGAACGTTGCAAGAGGGAACGCTGCTGCAAGAATCTTCCCGCATTGTGCCGCGCGACACCACCTTGCGGATTGGGCTTGATCCGTCGTTGGCAGAGGAGGCATTCACTGCTCAGGCTGCTTTTGCTGAATTGGGGACCCGCTTTGAGCTGGTGTTGCCCACTGAAGAAGGAGACTACGAGGGGGAAACTCACTATATCCTCAGCCGCATGACGGAGGAGTATCGCCAGTTTTTACAGGATGAAGCTAGGGATGGGGAGACGGATAGGGATACAGATGGATATGCAGACTTGCCGGATGAGAACGCCATTGTCTTACTCTCGTCGGGTATTGATCAGGTGGTGCCCGGATCGGCGCAGGGATTTGATAGGAATGGGAATACCCCGTCGATAGACACGGTGATTGATCATCTCAGATCGACGTTTAGTGCACTATATGCGGCTCGATTCATCAAGTTGGCGATCAATGCGGATATGACTCAACGGAGTGAACCATCTACACCACGTCTAACCATAGAGGTGCGGGTTGAGTTACTGCAAAATCTTGAGCCTGTAGGCGAACCGACTGTTGTGGATGGCGTGATGGAAATGCCGTTTGGAGGAGATTATCAGTTTGTGGTTACGAATCACGAACCTGAGCCGCTCTATCTCTCAATTTTGGACATTGACGAAGGGGGAACGGTCGATCTATTGCTGCCCAGCTCATCGTCAACCTCGGTTGACCAAACCCTTCTTCAGAGCGGCATTCCAACCATCATTCCAGACAACGTGGTGTTCTATATTCAACGACGGATTCGGTCAGAGTTTTTGTTTATGGTGAGCCGTCGATCGCCTAGACAGGCGTTGATTGCATTGCGAAATGAGCGGCGCACGTCGACGGTGCCCGTGGTGGATGCACTACTAGCGGATATTAGCGGGGTAGAAATAAGTCGTAGTACGGCTGAGCCGCTGAGCATGTCTACATCGGAGTTTACAGCCTTCTCAATTCCGTATCGAGTCGTGGGCTAGGACGATGCCCCATCAGTAGGATGGTCACTGCCTTATAGACCATTGCCAATGAGAATGAACGGCACCCAATAGTAGGGATGCGAGTAGTCAACTCCATCGGTCGTTGTATTATTGGCTGGTGCGCCCGGTCGTGGGCGATCGCCTTTTGCCTGCTCCCCAGATCTCTGTCGCCCATGTGCTGTTCCATCATCATGTCAACGCATCAGGATCAACGCCCAACTCTCGAAGTTTTGCAGCCAAGCGCTCATTCTCCTCTTCTGGACTCAGTACCAGTTGCCTTTCAGGGGTAAAAAATCGCAGCAGATCATCTTGCACACCCAAAAATAGTCCGAGTTGCTGACTCCAAAGCCATCCCTGTTCGTTGGGCTGAAGTGCTTCATATGTTCCATCCAGCAAATGAAACCCTGCAAATTCTAGAGAATCTGGGTCGAACCAAAAGTAGTCTGGTGTGCGAAAAATGTCTTGGTAGATCTCTTTTTTGGCACCTCGATCAACCTGGGATGTGGACTCAGAGAGGAGTTCAACAATGATATTTGGATACTTGCCGCCCTCTTCCCAAACAACCCAGCTCTTGCGTGGTTTCTTTTCGGTTCCCAATACCACGAAAAAGTCAGGGCCTCGATAATCCTTTGATTTCAATTGGTTTTCGTTGTAGTAAACCGTCAGATTTCCTGCCGCAAAGTAATGATCTTGATTACGCCATAGCCAGTTGAGGCAGGAAATCAGCATCATCATTTGCTGCAAATGTAGAGATGTTTCCAACGGAGGTTCGTCACTATAGAGGTTGGTCGGTGGGCAGGAAATCGGGTGCTCAAACTGCGATGAGACATCTGGTGTTACCGGATGCACAGTCGATGCCGTGGTCTCGATATTTTGGGCAATAGACATGGCTTGGCCTCATCGTCGTGAACGATGCTCCAAGTGTAGCAAATAGAGTACGGGCAAACTATTTACAACCCATTCCCAATCAGTATGAATGGTGCCCAGTAGTAGGGGTGATTAAGATGCTGGCTTACCTGTTCGGGTATGGTTGTGTCAATGCGTTGCCGAATACCTGTCGCGCCTCGTGCATCGAGTCCGAGTCTTTCAAAGTTGCCCGTAATCAGAGCGACTTGGGCGAGACGCAGTGCCTCAGACTTGGAGATGCCGGGTTGTTGCAGAGCCGAATAAAAGGCATCCATCAAGGCTTGGGTGCCGCCGTCGCTAACTTTCCAAAGGGAAGCAACCACAGCTCGTGCGCCCCGAGCCTGGAACTGATAGCCGAGACCCAAGACTTCTTTGCCGTCGGTGAGTTGGTTGGTGAGTCCGGTTTGGCAGGCACTCAGCACAACGAGATCTACATGGTTGAGCTGCCAGTTGTTGATGCAGGAGAGAGTATCTTCTGTTTGAATGGCATCGTCGAGGCATTCCAAAACGGCTCGATCGCCGTTGCCAAAGAGGATAAAGGAGTCTTCGGGGGCACCAGGAACAAAGGTTGCATGGGTGGCGAAGTGGACGATATTGGCCCCACCCAAGAATCGACGTACCTGAGTCCAGCCAAAGTCACCATCCATCAAGTGATTGATTTGAGGGAGCGATGTCACTAGATTTTGCACTTCCTGTCCGGCAAAAGGGAGGCCAGAGAAGTCTTCATTTTCGCCATCAACAGGAATCGTGTAAGTAATGGTGGGATCGGCAAAGGCACCTGCCAGCACGGTGGGGCTGTTGTCGGGTGGTTCTTCTAAATTGGTGAGGGACTCAGCGGTGATGTTGTTGATGCGGAAGCGCTGGGCAAGCCATTGGGTGCCATCGTGGAGAGCCGCAAGAGGAATGTAGCGGAGTGCGCCGTCTGGGGCATAGATGATCGTGGGGGTTTCGCCGTTTGTAAGTTTGGCTTCAACGGCTGCTAGGTCAGCTTCTAGGGGTTCGATGAGATAGGCGTAGAGGGTTTTGGCTGGGGTCACTGCATCGGCACTGGGGTCGCGGAGGGCTTGGCGCAGGTCGAGAATGGCTTGGTTGAGATCGGACTCATTCTCAAACTGAACCGTGCGGCGTAGGGGAGTGGTGTCGGGGTCGGGTAGAGTAATGATAAGTTCTAGACGGTCATCGAGGATGAGGGGATAGATCAAGACAGCATTGAGCTGGACGAGATCGTCTTGTCGATCATCAAGGGACTGAAACAGGGCATCTCGCTGAGCCGCTTCGAGGGTTTGCTTGTTTTCTGGCGAAAGCTGATTGGCAAGGGCTTGAATCTCGGTGCTGTTGAGGAAGGAGCTGAACTGGTTATTGAGATCTTCTTGGAGGGCAAGTAACTGATCCAGTCGTTGTTCATCAGTGGCTGGGAGAGAGCCTGTTTCGAATAACCGCTTGCGGAGATCGGCAAGCTCTCGACCGACGTCGATGACGGTTTGCTGGAGGGCGTTATAACGCTCCAGGATTTCTTGCTCGGGGCGGAGGATGGTGAGGCGGGCGTCAGTGCCGCGCACACCACGTAGGTAGTCATCGAGTTCTTGCACTTTGAGTAAGTCGAGGACTTGTTGGGCTTCGAGGATGCGGTCTTGCTGAAGTAGCAGGTCTGCAAGCGTCCGGTAGGTGTCTTCGACCGTAGCCGTGTAGCTTTGCTGAAGCTCCTGGAGATCGTCGGGGAGCCCTCGGTTGCGTTCTCGAATGGTTTCGTAGGCGTTGATCGACTCTTTGAGAAAGACAATGGCAAGATTTGGTCGTTCTTGATCCTGAAGCAGTAATCCGATGTTGCCTAGGGTTTTGGCTTCGCCTGCGCGATCGCCCAACTCCCTTGTGAGGGCTAAGCTTTGGTCGTAATAGTCTAGGGCGGTGGGATAATCGCCCAATAAGCGGTAGATAATGCCGATGTTGTTGAGGGTGTTGGCTTCGCCTGCGCGATCGCCCAACTCCCGTTGGAGGGCTAAGCTTTGGTCGTAATAGTCTAGGGCGGTGGGATAATCGCCCAAGAATTGATAGATATTGCCGATGTTGTTGAGGGTGTTGGCTTCGCCTGCGCGTAGAGCTTCGCTTGTACCGTAGGTTTCGCCCAACTCCCGTTTGAGGGCTAAGCTTTGGTTGGTGTAGTCTAGGGCGGTGGGATAATCGCCCAATAAGCGGTAGATAATGTCGATGTTGCCTAGGGTGCTGGCTTCGCCAGCGCGATCGCCCAACTCCCGTTTGAGGGCTAAGCTTTGGTCGGCGTAGTCTAGGGCGGTGGGATAATCGCCCAACAAGCGGTAGATATTGCCGATGTTGTTGAGGGTGTTGGCTTCGCCTGTGCGTAGAGCTTCGCTCGTACCGTAGGTTTCGCCTAACTCCCTTGTGAGGGCTAAGCTTTGGTTGGTGTAGTCTAGGGCGGTGGGATAATCGCCCAACAATTGATAGATAATGCCGATGTTGCCCAGGGTTTTGGCTTCTCCTGCACGATCGCCAATATCACGATAAATCTCTAGTGCGGTTTCCCACGTTTGTCGTGCTTCTCTCCACTGGCTCGTTTGAGCTTGCTGAATACCTTCATCAAAGAGGCGATCGGCTTCTGCTTTGGGGTCTTCGACGGTCTGAGCGACTGCTGTCGAGGTGCCAAACCCGACGTGGGAAAGAATTGGGGCATCCAGCACAAGAACTGCACTTGCAGATAGAAGCAATGCTACAACGTACTGCTTTTTCAGGCAGTGAGGCAATAGGGGACGCGGGGGCATGGGCAATTTTGGATTGGGGATCGGGGATTTTGGATTAATTCGGGCATGGGCTATTGATTCCTTCACTAAATTAGCCTGCTGTTCCAAGTACATCTCTAAATGTGTGGAGAATTTAACCTGGATGCTGTCGATCTCCGATTCTCTGTCCGTGTCCTATTCGGCACAGCCGAGACGGATATCAAAAATGTCGTTGAGTCATGTGCTCAATTGTTGCGGATGGAAGGCTATGTCGTGAGTTTTGGGCGATCGCGCTCCTACAGTCCATTGCCAATCAAGATAAACGGTGCCCAGTAATACGGATGGTCGAGCTGCTGACTCACCCGTTCCGGCACGGTCGCGTCAATGCGTTGCCGAATGCCTGTGGCACCCCGCTCATCCAGCCCCAGCCCGCTAAAGTCTCCGGTGATGAGAGCCATCTGTGCCTGACGCAGGGCTTCGGCCTTGGTGATGTCGGGTTGCTGCAACGCCGCATAAAAGGCATCCATCAAGGCTTGGGTTCCCCCATCGCTGACCTGCCAGAGGGAGGCGATCGCCGCTCGTGCTCCGGCTTGCTGCATCAGATAGCCAAAGCCTAGGAGTTCTTCACCGTTGGCTCCAACGGCAGTTTCGCAGGCACTGAGCACCACCAGATCGGTGTTGGTCAAGTTCCATAGCTCCACATCCCGGAAGGTGGCCCGTGCCCCATCGCCAAATACGATAAAGGATTCGTCGGGCTGTCCGGGGACGAATGCGGCGTGGGTTGCCAGATGCAGAATGGAGTAATCGCTCATCTGGGCTTCCACGGTGGCTCGACTAAAGTTGGCGTCGAGTAAGGATGTGGTGTCAGGAACAGTGGCAACCAGGGTTTCCACTTCTATGCCTGCATGGGGTAAGCCGGAAAAGTCAAAGGTGCGATCGCCCACTTGGAAGGTGTAGTTGCCGTCTGCAAAGGCTCCAGCGAGAACGCGAGTGTCTTGGGGCGCGGTGTTGAAGTCGGTCAGGCTGAGGGCGGTGATGGTGTTGATGGTGTACCGTTCGGCTAACCATTGATCTGTTGTGGCATCATGCAAGGCCGCCAGGGGAATGTAGCGCAGGGTATTGTCCGGGGCGTAGATGAGGGTGTCGGCGTCGGCCTCTGCCAGAACTGTTTCCAACGGGCGAATCAACCACTCATACAGCTGTTGGGCTGGAACCGTGGCATCGCTGGAGGGATCTTCTAGGGCGGTGCGAAAGTCGGTAATCACCCGATTCAGTTCCACACGACTGACGGGGACGGGACGGCGAATGGGCGGGGCATAGGGCGTGACGAACAGGAGTTCCAGCCGATCTTCCAGCACGAGGGGATAAAGTAAGACAGCGGTGTTATCCAGTTGCTGCAAGTTGTCTTGTAATGTTCTCAACAATCGAGGCTCTAGAGTTTCGCCCCCTTCCGCCTGACGGAGCTGATCGACCAATGCTTCTACTTGGGGACTGCGAGTAAATTCGACGAAATCTTGAATCAGATCGCGCTGGCTGGCTTCGATGGTTTGCCGACGCTCTTCTTGGGCAGGGGTGCGATCGCCCGGTTCAATCTGAAGAATCTCCTCAAGTTCTTTCCCTAAGGCCACCACGTCTGCAAGCTTGTCGTTGTAGATACGGAATAGCTCTGCTTCAGGGGGCAGGGAGTCAATTACGGTGGATTCCACCCCGGAACCGCGCACCGTGCGGAGATAGTCATCCACTTCCTGGAGCTTCAGCAGTTCCAAGACTTGCTGGGCTTCGAGGATGCGGTTTTGCTGCAAAAGTAAATCAGCTAAGGCGCGATAGGTGGGGGCGATCGCCTCGGTATAGCTCTGCTGGAGGTCGGGTGAGAGAGTGCGCACCTGTTGTCGCAGCTGTTCTTGCCGATTCACGGCCTGTTTGTAGAACACAATTGCCAGTTCTGGCTGGTCTTGGGCGACCCACAGTTGGGCAAGGCGTCCCAGCAGATGCACCTCCGATTCGGGCAAATCTAGCGTTTGGGCGATCGCCAAGGCTTCTTGATAGGCGTTGCTGGCAGCAGCGTCATTCCCCAAGGCCACCTGCACATCGCCCAACCAGGGCAGCGTTAAACCAATGGTGGTTTGATAGCCTTGCTGACGAGCCAGCCGCACGGCTTCTGACGCGACTTCCAGGGCTTGATCGGGCTTACCAACGTGCAGGTATGCTCGACTCAGTCCGATGAGCCCATCAATGGAGGGAATCCCAAAGGTATTGTCAATAGATTGCTGAAAATAGGCGATCGCCTCGTCTTCCTCCTCTAGAGCCAAATGCACGTTGCCCAGGGAGGTCAGGGCTTCCACTCTGGCGTAGTTGAAGACATCTGTTTGGGCATCGGCCAGCACTTGCTCATAAAATGCCTGAGCTTGTTGATACTGCCCCAACGATTCATAGACTTGCCCCACACAAACGACGCAGTAGAAGGATTGGGCATAGCCGAGTTGGTCATCACTCACTAATGAAGTGCCCTGTGCAGCCAGGGCGAGCAGTTGTTCCCCCGTGCGAAAAGCGTCGATGTAGTCTCCCGTTGTGAGATACAGTCGAATGAGGCTACTGAGACTATAAGCTTGGTAGTCTGTATCCCCCAAGTCAACACTCCAGCGCAGCGCCTCTTCCAAGGTCGTCTGGGCTGTAGAAAACTCTTCGTTGACGATGTAGGCATAGCCCAAGGCTCCGATGGCCAGGGCATATCGGCGAGGATCGTCGCTTAGGGTCGCCAGCTCTGCCGCCCGCTGGGCTTGGGCGATCGCCCCATCACGATTGCGTATCCCCCAGGCGGTGTTGCCGGGAATGGTTTGGGCAAAGAGCGGCAGTCGGGGCGGAAAGATAGACTCCCCATAGCTACTGGCCTGGTAGCGATCGCGCGCTTGTACAGCGGTATCAATTGCCTCTTGCTCGTGGCCCAACGCGTACTGGGCATCGGCTAAAAAGTAGAGGGCAAAGAATTCTATATTCTCCGCGTAGAAGGCTGGAGGAATGATATCTAGGTCAGCATAGGTGTCTGGAGCAGCAACGAGGGTCAGTAACGTCTGGCTATGCTCAATTACCTGTTCGTAGTTTTCCTGACCGTGATACACGGGAATGAGCTGAGAAAGGCTGCCCAGTGCCGCTGGCCAGTCCTGGTTGGCGATCGCCTCGGCCAAGGTTTGCTCGCTATACTGAATCACCTGAGCCGAATATTCGTTGGCTAGAAAGTCTGACCAGTCGCCATCAAAGGCAATGGGGGTTCGCTGAGCATCGGGTTCTGCTTCTGCCTCTGCCAGAACCGCTTGCAGATCAGCCCATGACTGTCGGCTCATCTCCAACATGCCTTGCAGTTGTGCCGTTTCGTACTCAGCTTGACGCTCGTCGGCGGTGAGGGCGGCGAGTTCTTCATCCGTTAGATTGGGGGCGAAATCAAATGACCTCTGAGCCAGGAGTTCGCTCCATTGTTGATAGCCGTCTGGGGATAATCGATACTGATAGAGTTCGATCAAGCCCTGGAGCGCCTCAATCTCTTGGAACAAATTACTGTGAGTTTCTGCTAGGGAAAGAAGCCTAAGGTACAAGGCTTCGGCTTGTTCGGCGTTGCCTTGCAGCTTGTAGAGCGATGCAATCCGACCCAGATACAGCAGTTCCCTCGGGCGATCGCCCGCTGTCTGAAACTGAGTGACCTGATCATTTAAGTACGTGACGATAGCATCGATCTGCTGCGTCTGGATGGCGATCGTTTCAAGTGCCTGTAACAATCCCATCTCAAGGTATCGGTCGTCAGGAGTTTGCCATGCCCCCCCAGTCCCATGGATCATCTCCATGGCACGAAACACAAAGGGCAATGCCCGCTGCGCTTGCCCGCTGGCGAGATAGCCCTGCGCCAGTTCAACGGCCATGGCCTGCACCCGATCATCCTCGCCAGCCTGTTCATACAGATCTAGCGCTTGCCGCAGGAGATCGAGGGCGGCTTGCCCTTGCTGGTTGATCCGCAGCTGACCTGCCTGTTCCACAAGACGGTCGGCTTCGTCAACGAGCTGAGGCGCAGACTGAGCCGCCACCGGTTGCGTCGTCAGCATCCCTGCAATGGGGACACAGACTGAGCCGCCGAGCAGCAGGGGGGCGATCGCCGACGGCATCGCCGAGCGAAACACTCGATACCAGAATGACAAACGGACATTCATGAGCCACTCTCACCAATGAAAGGATGGAATACCCAGATCCACACTCATTTTGCCAGCAACTCCAGAAAATTACAGATCATGACCAATCAAAATAAACGATGCTCAGTAATCGTTACCAGTCATCGGGATGATCCAAGTGTTGACTCACCGGTTGCGGAACGGTCGCATCAATCTGCTGCCGAATCCCCACGGCTCCGCGTTCATCCAGCCCTGGCACTCATACGGTAGGATAAAGCTTGATTCTGCAAGGACACGCACCCAGTGCAAACGGACTCCCTCTTCTATCGTTTGTTTCAAACGGCTCCAGCCCTCTTATTCGAAATTATCGGACAGTCGAATCATGCCGCAGAATCCTATGTCTTTCGCTCGGTGGAACTGAAGCAAACCGCCTTTCGCATGGATGGGGTGTTTGTCCCTGACGTCAATTCCCCAGAGACTCCTGTCTATTTTGTGGAAGTTCAGTTTCAGCGAGATGAACAGCTCTATGCTCGGTTGTTTACTGAAGCGATGACATTCTTACGCCAGAATCCAACAGTGCAGCACTGGGATGTGGTGATCATTTATGGCGATCGCTCGTGTGAACTGAGGGACGCGGGTGCCTATGCATCGTTATTGGCATTGCCCCAGGTGCATAGGGTTTATCTGGATGAACTGGCAGAGCATGAGAGCGAATCTGTGGAAATGAGGCTGATTCGCTTGATTGTTGAGCCAGAGCAGAGTGCCATCACCCAGGCTCAGCAGTTGGTCACACAGGTGAACGATTTCCCGTCACAGTTGTCGTCATCGGCCATAATAGAGATGATAGAAACCATTGTCATCTATAAGTTTCCTCATTTGAGTTGGCAGGAGGTTGAAGCCATGTTTGGCATCAGTGAATTGAAACAAACCCGAGTGTATCAACAGGGACTTGAGCAAGGACTTGAACAGGGACTTGAACAGGGACTCGAACAGGGACTCGAACAGGGACTCGAACAAGGAAGAGAAGATGAAGCGCGATCGCTCATTCTGCGACTTTTGACGCGTCGAGTGGGCCAACTAACGAAGCCCATTCAATCACAAATCAATGAGTTACCGTTGGACTCTTTAGAAGAATTGGGCGAGGCCTTGTTAGATTTTTCTGGGTTGGAGGATTTGCAGCAGTGGCTGTCGGCTTATCAGCCGCGACATGAGGGATAAGGCGATCGCCCTAAGTACCTGGACGTCACTAAAACCAAAACCCCAAATCCTGTGCCCTTTGGGCAGGCTACGCCAAAAAAAGTGGGACTCCAATCCAGTTCCCTCTTTTTTAAGGGGGGTTAGGGGGGATTTAAGGGGGGATTCATCCAGAGTTTTGAAAGAATTCAGTACTTGTGTGTACACAGCAGCATGATTAGGAGAGGAGTTGGGGGAGAGGGCAACACTCTAAAATAGCGGCATGACGGAGGTTGTAGTTTTAATTTAGCTTGCCGAGCCACTCGTCAATGCGTTCAACGCGGTTGGTGTCGGCGATCGCCCTATAATTCACCTGGGCAAGCTGGAGATACTCCCCTGCACTCACCGCATCATCATCGACAGCCGCGATATTTGCCAGCCCCACCCAAGCCGCCCCACGACTCGCCAAATCTTGCCCCGTCGGAGTCAGCCGAATCACCGCTTCATACTGACGCTGAGCGTCGTCTACTAACCCCACCTGCACATACCCATCCCCCAGCAGCCGATGCAGATAAGGAATCTGGTTCCCAGCATCAAGAACTGCTTCCAGCACAGGAATCAGTTCCAGCATCAGTCCCGACCCCTCCGGTGGTAATGTGTTAGGTTGCGCCACCCCTTGATAAACCTGTGCCAGGGCGATCGCCCGCCCCGCATCACTCAACTCCTGCCCTTCAACCTGGGCCACCGCATCCCGCACAGATGCGGCCTCGGCGTCATTCACTCGACGAAGTACCAGGCGCGATCGCTGCACCACCTCTCCCCCATCAGTCTCATCGCCCTCCGCTAACGCTGTCACAATGAACGTATAACTGCCTCCAGCCTCTAGTCCTTCACCCGAATAGAACATGCGAGTGCTCGTCACAGACTCTTCCCAGATCACCTCATCATTCTGGAGTAGCTGCACATGATAGGCTGATGCTCCCTCCACCGGATTCCATCGCAGCTCCGGCTGAGCCTCAGCAACTTGGGTCGAGTAAGTAAACAAGCCATTGAGAAACTGCAAGAAGTCATCTTCCCCGCGTCCCGTATCCGTAAAGCGACGCCCCACACTGTCTGGACAGATATCGCCCAGCCCCACGAGCGATCGCACCCGCCGAACGCTACCGCTATTACACCGAATCACCACCACCGCATCCAAGTAAGGTCGAATCAGGTCACCCACCCGCAGCGATGTCCCCGGACTCGCCGCCCGCAACCGTCGCTGGGTTGAATTTTCAATGGAGGCTGTCCCAGTTTGCACGTCAAGTATCGTATCGGCGATCGCCGTTCCTTGGAAAACACTCAGTCCCCCAATCATCAGAGCAAGGGAAAGTCCGAACTGCTTAACATACTTGTTTACCTCTTTTAACGGATTATTCTCCCCTTGCTTCCCCTTTTTCAAGGGAGAAGCCAATCCAATTCCCCCCTTGCTAAGGGGGGCTAGGGGGGATCGACTCAGCACACGACATTCGGCCAGATCCCCCTCGATCCCCCTTGAAAAGGGGTAGGCCAATCCAATTTCCCCCTTATTAAGGGAGGTTAGGGGGGATCGACTCAGCCCACTAGATTCGGCTAGATCCCCCTCAATCCCCCTTGAAAAGGGGGAGGCCAATCCAATTCCCCTCTTATTAAGGGGGGCTAGGGGGGATCGACTCAGCCCACTATGTCCGATCATTCTTCGATGTCTCCCGCTGTTGATTCATCATCGGCATCACCCACCGCATCATCCCTCGTCAATCGCTCCCGTGCGATCGCCATCCACTGTGCCTCGTCTACATTGCTGCGCCGTCCCACGCTCAAGCATTCTTTCCAGTAGGATTCTGCCTGATCTGGTTCTTCCATCCCATCTAAAACCTGAGCATAAAGGCAAGATGCAGCAACTGGTCGCTTCTTCAGTCCCAGCGTTTCTTTCAGGTCATCATCCAGAGCGATCGCCCCTTCTATCTCTTGGGCAATCTCCAACGCTTCGGGCAAATACAGCTCCGCGTCAATATAATGGGCTTCTTCGACCCGCACCCATCCCAGATTTTTCAGCAGATTATAGTGTTCATATCGCACGGTTGGGTCGCTGACATCTTGTCCTCTCACAAGCGCCAGCCCCCGCTCAAGGGGAACCCACGCTGCTCGATAGTCCCCTTGAATAAGATACAGCCGTCCCAAATTATTGTGAGCACGGAGTTGAGTCAAGAGCGGCAACTCTTGAACATCGCTTTTCACCACGAGCTGATATTCACTCACGGCCTCATCGGTTTCTTGCAAGTCTTCGTAGAGCGTTCCCAAGTTATAGTGAGCCTCCATAAAGTCAGGCTGGAGGGCGATCGCCTGCTGAAATAGTTGTCTCGCCGTGTCGAACTGTCCGACAGTGTGGGCGTCGATGCCCTGCACATAGAGAGTTCGCGCCATATTGGGCAGGTGAACTTCATGGATTGTCACCACAATTACCAGCACCACCACCGACACCACCAGGCTCAATTCCTGCCAATAGTGTTTCGGAATCCGTAGGCGTGTCATCGCCGATTCTAAGAGGGCTTGACCCTGCGTGGTCAGGGCAGCGGTGCCGCCAAGGATGGTGAGAATCACCTGTACCACCACCGGAAACATGCCGTTGGTATTCAGCCCCTCGCCAGAAACCCGACTCAGCGTATCTAGTACGACGGTGAACGAGAAGGTGAGGGCAAACAGGCTCAACAACTTCCAGAGCCAGTCAAAGCGATCGAGCCAGGGATGGGGCTTTTCCAGCCAGGGAACGAGAGCCGGGGGTTCAAAGTGCCACCACCAGGAGGAATCGGGGATATGGAGGAGCGATCGCCATTTCCCCTGGTCAATGGTCGTGACGATACGATTCTTGTGGGATTTCAGAATGGTGTCGAGGGCATCGAGGTGAGTGAGGTGAGCCGCAGACACCGAAGCCGCCTTATTCAGGATGGACTGAATGGCATCTCGTTGGGTCAGTGCGGTGAGCATGCGCTGATCTAAATCGGCAGCATCAGGTGTCAGCGCGTGGAGTGCGGTGTCGTAGGTTTGGAGCGCGGTGGTCAGGTCAGTCGAATCAGTCACAGGCCGGGGGCATCGAAACAACCATCGCTCTTTATCCTAGAGACTTTGGCTCCATCCTTCTCGTTTCTTCAGCAATTGTTAGGAAAACCAATCAACGGGGTAAGTACCTGGACGTCATTAAAACCAAAACCCCAAATACTGTGCCGCCCGCGCAGCGG
>JBCCWF010000033.1:0-24064 GCA_039194035.1 Cyanobacteria bacterium P01_E01_bin.6
CCCTCTATTGGGACTTTATTTGCAGATCGCTTAACTCATCACGCAAACGCTTCGGGTTGTTCCACAGGAATCTGAATCGTAAATCGAGCGCCCTGTCCCGGAGGTGATTCACACGATAGGGTGCCTTGGTGAGTTTCGGTGATGATTTGGTAGCTAATAGACAACCCCATTCCGGTTCCTTTTCCTACCTCTTTCGTCGTAAAGAAAGGCTCAAATAGTTTGTCTTTAGAGGATTCTGGAATGCCAGTGCCGTTGTCACTGATGACAATTTTGATGGTCTGCTCCAGTCCTTTCATGGTTTGAATGGTGATTTCTGGGTGTTCATGGGTCGCTTGCCAATCTGGATCGGCGATCGCCTCATCCAGCGCATCAATCGCATTGGACAGAATATTCATCAACACCTGATTAAGCTGCCCGGCAAAGCACTCGACCAAGGGTAACTCACCGTATTGCCGCACAATAGCAATATCAGCACGCTCAGAGTTTGCCTTGAATCGACTCTGCAAAATCAGAATCGTGCTCTCGATTCCTTCATGGATATCCACAGACTTCACCTTTGCCTGATCCAACCGTGAGAAGTTCTGTAACGACATGACAATTTGCCGAATCCGTTCCGTTCCAACACTGATAGACGAAAGAATTTTGGGTAAATCTTCTTGAATGAAGTCGAGATCAACCCGTTTGCCTTGGTCCTGGATGGTGTTGGCTAGCTCAGGGTGGGCTTCTTCCAGTTGTTTGATAAGACCTAAGAGATTCTCTGTATAGCTTTCTAGATAGGATAGATTGCCATAGATGAAGTTAATTGGATTATTAATTTCATGGGCAACGCCAGCAACTAACTGTCCCAAACTCGACATTTTTTCAGTTTGAATAAGCTGGGCTTGGGTTTGCCGGAGATCGAACAGGGCCTCTGATAAATCAACAGTCCGTGCGTTTACCCGAGTTTCCAGATCTGCATTGACAGACTCTAGCTGAGTAAACGACAGGTGGAGCTGCTGAGACATTTGTGTAAACGATGCTGCCAGCGCTTCAAGTTCTTGAATGCCGCTAGTACCCAATGTTGGATCCAATTGTTGTAATCCTTGACCACGGGCAATCTTCGCAATGTCTTGACTAGCTTGACTTAACCCCAAAATTGGTCGCGCAATCCACCGAGAGGTGATCAATCCTAATCCGATAGCTGCCGCAAGAGCCATCAAGCAAAGATACGCCGTTGTTCGAGTATTGGCCTGAATCTGAGCGGTAAAGGTGGATTCTGGAACGACCGCAATGACCAGCCAATTTAACCCAAAATCATCTTGCCAAGGTGTGACTTGAAGAAAATACTCTTGGCCTTCAAATGTAAATTGATCCAAGAAACTGGATTGGAGTCTCGAAAGATCGTCCAGAAATGGATTCAGATGAAGAGCTGCAGCCTGGGTAAGTCCATCGTCGCTATCTTGGCTGTTGACTCTTGCTCCCCCTTCGCTGGCCACTTTTAAGACAGCATCTGCCTCAGAGTTGGCGACGAGTGTGCCATCAGGTTCGATGATAAATAATCGCCCTTCATCTGCTGGCAAAATCTCGGTGAGAAAATTGCTAATATCCGACAACGCGAGGTCAGTGCCGACAACTCCTAGTAATTCTCCGCTCTCGGTATAGATCGGTTGCGTAATGCCTGCCGAGACATAGAGCGGCTCAACATCTTCAACCGTCAAAGCCCATATCGGCTGTTCGGCATCCAGCGTCAGTTGATACCAGTCTTCTTCCTTGGCCAAATAGTCGTACTCATAAACAGGTTTAGTTCGCTCACCGTGTTGACTTGCATCATAGGACTGAGCCTTGCCCGTGACATCGGCCTCATCAATGATGACATCGTAGCCGTCTAACCATGTCCCTGCACCAATGTATTCTCCCGTATCTAATGCAAAGCCAATGTAACTGATCGTCGAAAAAACCGTGACCTGTTGCCAGAAATATTGACCCAGAGTTTCTAAATCTGAGGGGTCAATAATTCCTTGGTCAATCAACTTGGCTGTTGATTGATTGATGGCAGCCGGAACCGACAGGTAGTTGTCGAGGTGTTGGTGGACAACCTGGGTTGTCGATTCCATGAGTTCACCCGACAGGTGATTGACGGCGCGCTGTCCGTTTCGAATCGACAAGAATCCTGTGATGCCAACGGCTGCCGAAATCTGGACGACAAAGGGAATGACCAACACCCATCGCAGTTGAAATTTTGGGATCGTGAAACCGGACGAAGGAAGGTCTGGGCGATCGCCCTCCTTCGGCTTGTCATGAATATTTGGGGTAGCAAATTGTTTCTTTGGAGCACCAACAGACATACAGGGTTAAGACTCGAAACAAGCTTTAATCGTTCCTTCTCGTCGCTAGCCATCCGAATCGGGACATAATGCTAGTCTACGAAAAACCCCTGATAGCTTAGTATAGATCCCTAATTTGAGAGGAAAATGCTTCATACAAGCATTTCCTCTCTAAATTTGGATGAATGAGCTAAGCCGTTAGCGATTGAAATGGCGTGGTTGTTCCCTCGCCTCTGGCGGGGAACAACCACCAAAATACGCAAAATAGATGAGTTTGAGCTTAATAATTTAAGCTGGAAAGATAAGCCGGGAAGCATTGAAGGGGATTCTGGAGCGCGGAGCGCTCCAGAATCCTGACTTATAAATACAGGTCGATGAATGCTGCAGAATATTCTAACTAGCTAGCCATTATGAAACGTAACGCTCCAAATCCTATGATGCTTGCTGCGCGGGCATCATAGGATTTGGAGCTGTGGTTTTAATGACGTCCAGGTGCTCTAGTTCTAGCTCATGCTGCGTAGATTGGTCGCCATTGCCTGGAGTCGCTGGTGGTTGAACCGAGCCTGTTGAAACGGGCGTTTCTGGGAGGTATGTCTGTGCATGCGTTGAGCACGGCTAATGCGCTGCTGCTGTTGATGAGCCGCATCGGATACTCCAAGTTCCTCAAGGATTTCGAGAGCAGCCTGTTCTCCTGTTTCACAGGCTCCTTCCATATACCCGGCATACTCCCAAGAACAGTGTTCTCCAACAAAGAACACATTGCCAACGCGCTCTGCTGCCGCATTATAAAATCGTGTCCAGTCACCCACTCGATAGCAGCTATACGATCCCTTACTGTATGGATCACAATTCCATGAACTGTGGATGGCGGGTCGATCATAGTAGGTCTCGGCAACGCCAGGAAAGATTTGCTCTAACTGCGCCACAAAATCTTGTGCAGATTCTCGTGTGGGAATGCGCTCCATGGCTAACCCATGACGCCCACCCCCATAATTTGTGATCAAGCTAGCTTGTCCCGAATAATAGATACTCTGGCTGGATTCCCATGCATTTTGAAACCCGGTGTCGGAAAAGAGTGCGGCGGTAGAGCCATAACGATTGACCCAGGTGCGATCGCGATAGGCCGTAATCAACTTGGCGTTCGTTGCATTTTTTAGAGCGGCGATCGCCAAGCGTTTGGGAGCCGGTAAGTCCATCGTTATCGATACATCTCGTAGCGCAGAAAACGGCAACGCCAGTACAACTCGTTCATAGATGCGCTCATCGCTGCTAGCACTGTCGCGTATCGTCACCTGATATCGTCCATCCGATTGTTCTCGGAGAGATTCAAGCACGGTTCCCGTCACAATAGAAGAAGACACTGCCCTCGCTAAGGTACGGGGCAGTAAATCGTTGCCCCCGTTGATGTGATAGCGTTCGTCGTTCGTGCCAAAGACACTGAATTCGCCCGGCTCTGTCCCGATATACCAGAGAAGATTCAAGCACGATTGTTCATTGGTCTCTAGCCCATATTCAGTGGTGTATGCAACGTTAATAATCTTGCGAATAGTCTCACTGCTGGGGATTCGATCCAGATACTCTGCAATCGAAAGTTGATCCAACGCTACCGTTGGCGGATCGAAAACATCGTGGCTTTCAAAATTTTCAATGGCTTCAAGGTCTGCCTGAATCTGTACCGCAATCGGCGCAAACTCTTGCACCAGTTCCTCCATCGGAATCTTACGACCTTCAAAAAAGAAGGTTTCTTCGATCAACCCGGCTTGAGGCTCATGCAAATCGACCAGCTGCAATCCTAACTCTGCCACGAGCCCTTGAATATAGGCATGATCTGAGTTGATCTTCTCACCGCCCATTTCAGCAGAAAGCGTGTTGCTCCGATCTAGCAGGTCTAAAGAAATCTGAGCCGTGCGAATCCGACCGCCAATGGTGTTGCGTGCCTCAATCACATCCACAGGAATTCCTGCCTGCCGGAGTCGATAGGCAACCGTTAGTCCCGCCAAGCCTGCACCCACCACTAACACGGGCGACATGGCTGACTGTTGGGCGATCGCCCGTTTAGGATGCCGATTGAGGCCGATTGCCAGTGCAGTGCCAGCGAGAAAACAGCCCCCTTTCAACAATTTCCGACGAGAATATCGAGGAAATCGCCGTTGCTCAGCTGCCACTATCTCGACGACCTCATCGGTCGGAACGCGGCTCTCTTTGGATAGCTGGGCCATCCAATAGGCACGACGTAAAACATGAATCAATGTAGATCTAGACATAACACCAAGATTCCTGCATGCATAAGCACTTAAGCTATTAAGTAGATAGCCATCATGAAACGTATTCTTCCAAATCCTGCGCCGCCCGCGCAGGGGCGGCGCAGGATTTATGGGTTTTATATTTAGTTGTGTCTACCTACTTACCCATACGGAAGAGGGTTCTGTAGACTCATTCCGTAGACCTTTGTCATGACGTGTCGTAGGCTGATTTTGAGCCGTCAACGTGATTCCTAGATGCACGAGCAACTATATTGCCTCATCCTTAGAATCTTTTCTAAGAATTTCAACTTAATTCTCAAAACCACAGGAAACCACGACTAAATTTTAATCTTCAACGTCATGGTCATCGTTAGACGAAACAGGTCTTTGTATAAACAGAGCATACGGTATCCTTCTTCTTGAGCAGAGTTCAGCCGTTGTTCAGCGATGTCTTAAGCACGCCATCTTGATATGCTCCCGCAGACAAACCCAGGCCGAAACTCTAATCAATCCCTGGACGTCATTAAAAACCACAACCTCAAATCCTGTGACGCCTGCTGCGCGGGCGTCACAGGATTTGGAACGTTACGTTTCATGATGGCTAGCTACTGACACCATTTTGAATGAGTCTCAGGAATGTCTAAACCAATCCATCCGATCAATTGTGTCTATGTCGCCTAGTGTGCAGCTCTCTCGTATCCAACGCCTGTTAACTCGTCCAGCACAGCCCAACGAGGTCGTTCGAGTGCGCAGTTGGCTGATGATTAGCATGGCGATCGCCCTTCTATACGCACTGCCAGCCCTCCAAGAAGCATTCCAATCTCCCTTTGTTATTCAAGATGATGCTCGACAGCATGTGTTCTGGATGCAGCGATTCATCGATCCAGACTTATTTCCCAATGACCTCATTGCAAACTATTTTCAGACCGTTGCCCCCGCAGGGTACACCCAGCTGTATCAAATCGCTGCGTGGTTCGGCTGCGATCCAATGCTGTTCCACAAGCTGTTGCCTGTCGTCCTAGGAGTGGTGACAGCAGGCTATTGTTTCTCTGTCTGTTTCAAACTCCTTCCCGTCCCTGCGGCAGCCTGTATCGCCACCATCTTGCTTGGGCAGGGCCTGGGGCTAACAGATGCCATCGTTTCGGCCACGCCCAAAGCGTTTGTCTATCCGCTGATGTTGGCCTTCATGGATGCGGTGCTGCGGCGTCATCGCTGGCTTACCGTCGGGGCGATCGCCCTCCAGGGATTGTTCTATCCTCAGTTGGTGTTTCTGTCCTCTGGGGTACTCCTCCTCAAGCTCGTGCAGTGGAAAAGGGGTCGCCTCTGCATCACCGACGATGGGGGCGATCGCACACTGGTGTTCACCGGATTGATCGTGGCTTTCTTCATCTTGCTGCCCTATGCTCTCCAGTCAAACGAATTTGGCCCGACCATTACTGCCACTGAAGCACGCCAGCTCCCAGAATTTTCTACGCTCGGTAGCCGTGCCCGATTTTTTTACGATGATGATCCAGCCACCTTTTGGCTCAAAGGACGCAGTGGCCTGCGCATTGCCACCGCTTTGACCCCTGTGACCAATGTCCTCGGCCTACTGCTGCCCCTGATGGTGTGGTGGTCTCGCGCTTTTCCGTTGACGCGACAACGGCGTGATGGTCTCGCCATTCTCCCGCAACTCCTGATATCGTCCGTCTTTTGGTTTGGTGCCGCTCATCTGGTGTTGTTTCGCCTACACTTGCCCAGCCGCTATACCCAGCACAGCGTACGCATTGTCCTGACTCTCGCCGCGGCGATCGCCATTGTGACGCTGATTGACGCCGTGCTGACGTGGGCGATCGCCGCTACCCAAACGCCATCATTCCGCCGATCCTCCCCGATCCGAATCACCCTTGCCATCGGACTCACCGGACTCCTCACGGTTGCCGTATTCGGATATCCCTGGTTTGTGGACACCTTTCCCATCACCACCTACCAAGTAGGGCGCAGAACCGAGTTGTATAAAGTGTTGCGATCGCAGCCGAAGGATAGTCTCATCGCGTCTCTTTCCGAAGAAGCTAATAATATTCCTAGCTTTGCCCAGCGCTCAGTCGTTGTCGCCCAAGAATATGGGATTCCCTACCAACAAGGCTATTACTCCGCCTTTCGTCAGCGCATTGAAGACATGACCCGCGCCCAATACAGTCCAGATATTGAGACCCTACAATCGATCATTCAACAGTACGGAATCACTCACTGGCTGCTCGATCGCCACGCCTTTGACCCCGACTATATAGAAAATCGCCTCTGGGTACGCCAATATCCCGACATTTTGGCATCGTCTCTAGCACCACTCGAACGCTCATCTCGACCCCCAGCCCTATCAGCGCGAATTCAGTCCTGCACCATGTATCGAGGTCAGGGAGTTATTCTGCTTGAGGCCACATGTCTGTTGGCAGAGGAATGACATGGGAGAACATGACGGGGCAAAATTGTCACCATTGCAAGGAAACAATAAGAGATTGGAGCTGCGTTGCGCGCCCTAATCCCTAGTTCCTCTCTAAACTTTGCTAAGTCGTGTAAAAGAACACTTTTCAATCAGTACCTGGACGTCATTAAAACCAACCGCCCACAGCCTGTGCCGCCCGCGCAGCGGGCGGCACAGGATTTGGAAGAATACGTTTCATGAGGGCCATCTACTTACCTGATGATGGGATGGGAAATATGAGTTGTAGGATTTAACTACGTTGACCGAGACATAAGGGGGCTGCAACATGAAAACGTTGCCATTTATCATTCAAAAGATTGTCTTTAGAGACGAGCCAGCCATTCAGTCTGCTTCGAATACATTTAAAGACGATCATCCGGCTCAACTCGTGAATATTGAGGATTGCTCCAAAACGCAGGCATCGATTCCTGGTTATTTTGTCATGAGTAGTGCACCACCCAATATTGACGAAAAATCAGACGAACCCGATATCTCTGCGCAACGATTAAACATACAAAACGAAAACCGTAATGCCGTTTTGGGAATTAAAGAAATTGCTCAGCATCTCTATGACATTGTTGAGACGCAAGAGAGGAATCCAGAACTGGTTATCACGGTACATGGCTATAACACCAGCCGCAGTTCGGTACAAAACTGGTACAAAGACATCTTTCTCTACATCAACCGCTATGACTCGGCGATCGCCAGTCAGCGCAATCAGATCTTTGTTGGCTATCGCTGGCCGTCTGAAAACGTTGAACTCGGGCGATTGGGTGAAGCGATCGCTGCACTGCCTCCCCTGCCACGAGACATTTTGATCGGGGGTCTGATATGTGGATTGGCCATACTCATCCTGCAATTTACAGCCTTTGAAGAAACAGTCGCGGGGTTTCTCCTCACACTAGTACTCGCCGCATTTTTGCTGTTGGGATTTATCATGCTGGCGCTCGTGTTGATGCGGTTGGTGGTGTATTTTCGCGATCGCTATCGAGCAAACAACTTCGGGGTGTTGGACCTAGTAGAACTATTGCGCCAACTGGATCGAGAGATGATTCGTTTGAAAATACTCGATATCAAGCACCACAATCCTGACTATAATGATGAGTTGGCAACCAGTCAGGCCAATGCTTTTTGGAAGGATGCGCACCGCAAGATCAAGCTCTCATTTTTGGGTCACAGCATGGGTGGATTTGTCGTCACCAATGTTGTTCGTATTTTGTCTGATGTCTTTGATGCACAATCTATTGATAAGCAGCCGACATCAGATATTGGCTCTGTGTTTCAACTGGAACGACTCCTGCTGGCGTCTCCTGACATCCCGGTGTTGACAATTATTTCCAGTCGATCCAACTTTTTGGCCTCGTCTTTGCGACGATTTGCCGAGTCTTATCTGTTTAGCAGTGAAGGGGATATCGCTTTGCGCATTGCCTCAACGGCGGCTAACTATATTGCGTTTCCCAGCCGGACTCAGTCACGAGGCTATCGCTTAGGCAATGTATCGTTAACCCAACCGAAGAAGACACGTCGGAAAAATCATGACACTGGGGGCATTGTTAATCTGGCAACCTTGGATCACGAGTTTTACCCAGGACGCTCCATCGCAGAGGCGATCGCCAACTCCCCTGACAAGATTTTGGAACATCTGTTTGTGACGTCTAAGCGGTCGAGTAAAAAAGCCGATGAATCCCTCGCTGAGCTGTTTAGGGAGCAAACCAACCTGAGCGACAATCGTGTCACCGTCGCAGATTTCTTCACCTTTTTTGATTGCACAGACTATAAAGATGTCAAATTTTCAGTAAAAAGTAATACCCGAACTGACCATCCAATCGGTCTCTTGACGCGTGCCAAGAAAGCATATCGCCTCAATTCAGTGGATTATCTGATGTTGACTCTGGATTATGCATCGGGTAAACGAGATGTGCATGGAGGCTACTTCCAAGGCGATTTTAGTCAGCAGATGATATACCGTACGCTATTTCTTGGATTTACGGGCTATCTCCAGACAATTGACCCCGATCCAACGATGGCATTTGATCCTCACGTGGCTCTCAGCAAGCTTGACGCCAAATGCAAGGACATGAGCATTCAGGGCTTTTTGTCACCCATACGCTATCGGGTTGATATTGATGGGCAATCGTTGGCCGAGATGACGACCGATCTACTGACTGCCATTAAAGAAGAACCAATCGATGAAACAGGTGACTAAGGTCGTTGAGTGCTTTTATGTTCTACTGGCTCAGCTACTGCTGCAAACCTGACATGCTCCCGAAGCCAACTGAGCCTAGTAACCCACAGTCCGCAGGCACTATTAGTCGCGCTATAGTTCATCCGCACGCCTTTTGCATGGTGTAGTTTTTTTGACCGATGCAATAGCCAAAGTGCAGGACAAAAGAGTCGCGCTAGCCATGGCGGCGACCTACGGAATGTGGGTTAATGATGGCGACCTACGTACCTTAAATTGAACCTGGCCAGCGCATCTCATGGCGTTTAAGTACCTGAACATAATTAAAACCAAAACCCCAAATCCTGTGCCGCCCGCTGCGCGGGCGGCACAGGATTTGGAAGGATACGTTTAATGATGGACATCTACTTAGTGCTGAGGGCGATCGCTCCGTATCGTTACAAGTGAAGCATCACGCCTTCTTCATTCTTTCGCCTACCCGAGAAGGGCGATCGCCCGCTCTTTGATGGCTTCGGAGGTAATCCCGTTTTGCTCCATCAGCAGTCCTGGACTATTGGTTGTTTCGCCTCGTCGCCAAGCAAAAGTGTCTCGGGGTGCCGTGCTTCGGAGCATGATGGGTTCTAACATCGCGCTCGCTCCTCCCGTCACGCCAACTAACGCATCTCCACCAAAAATGGCATTAAAACTTGCATCGTCGAGGAAGCCACCATCTGACTCTGAGCAGGTATCCCAACCTGTGTCTCCAGGACGATAGAGACGGCGAGGACTGACAACAGACACGATCCGGCTGCCGATTCCTGCGGTTTCCAATGCCTTGGCAGCCTCAAACACAGGCATCAAAATCATATCGCCAATGGCAGCCAGCACAACGGTTTTGCTCCCCGGCGTTTCCTGCAGCACCACAGCCCCATCTCGCAACGCCACACGGGTATGCTCAAAGGTTGTGCGAATGGGCAGAGGGGATTTACTCGCCGTGATCACGACACCTTTGTTCTTGGTGCTCAAAGCCCATGCATAGCAAATTTGAATGCTATTGGCATCCAGGGGAAAGAGAGGAAAAATATTGCCATTACGCATCATGGCAGCAAAGTAGGCTTCAACCTCGGGACGTTGATGAGTCCAGCCATTTCGTCCTTGTTCTAATGCTCCAGCGGTGTAAAGGGTGATGGTTGATGGCGTCGGGCGGCGTAGCTCGGCCATCGCCTGAGTCACCGTTTGCCAAATGGGAAGGCCGTTGATAGCAAAAGATTCATAAGAGCACCACAGGGTTCGACCTCCCATCAGCGCCATGCCTGCGGCCAGTCCAGCGCATGCATCTTCGCTGAGCGGCTCATAAACTTGTCCAGTGGGCGACTGATTATAGAGATCGTCGGGCGTTGGGTGAATGATCTTGAGCGCATCGTTGATGTTTTTAATGCCTGAGGCTTCGTTTCCATCGGCATTCGTTACGACAAACTCGGGGTCTTGCTGTCCGACATAGGCCACAATCGCCCCCATGGCTGTGGTCGATATCTTGCGATCGCCCCCGACCGTATATTCGTCTAGGGGCAGTTCCCCTAACGATGGCAGCGATCGCTCCCGTTCAGTCACCGCTACTTTCGACGCAGGGCCGCCGCCTGCCCGCTCACAGTTTTGTCGAACCAGTTCCCACACGTCAATCGGCATGGCACGTTGTTTCAACGCGGCCACAATGTCTTCATTCTCCAAGGTGTGAAATCCATAGAGATTATGGGATTTTGCCCCCCGAGCATGCACCCCAGCCCCTTTCAATTGCTTGATGATGAAGACCGTCAGATTTCCACCCAGGGCTGATTTCGCAGCGTTGTCCATCGCAACTAAAACGGCTTGGGTAAAGGCGAGTCGTTGGCCTGGCGAAAATTGAGTGCTATCGACATATGCGCCCGACTGATCCTGATCGTCGAAGTCCTTCGCATCAATCAGCACCACATCATCAAACCCATTGCCTTTCCAATAGGCGATCATTTGCTCGTTGGTCATCAACGACACCATGCTGTGGTGTTCCTGGGAAAAGCCATTCCACACCAGCACAGGCAAGAAATTGGTGACATCGGGATAGGCCGTGTGGAAGTGTCCGAAGGAACTCATCACGTAGGGCTCTCCGAGTCCTCCATCGCCAATCGTAAACGGAAACAGGGTGCTGCGGTTGAGGCGCGCTGCCGCCATTGCGAAGTGTTGCCCTTGTCCCAAGGGGCCTGCCGGAGCCAAGATTCCAGGAATAAGGCCCGATAAATGACCCAATAAACCGTGAAGTTCGCGGAAGCGATCGCGCAAGTTTTGAACGGTTGTGATGCCCATATCTTCGAGAGAGCGATCGAGGAACATCGCACTGTAGAACCCAGGGGCATGGTGGCCGACCTCGGTGATGATATTTTTGTGGCCGAGCATCACCAATGCAGCATAGGCTTCTGCTTGACTAGCGAACCCACCGGGATGTCCTGATGCTTTGCTGGCAGTCATCTGCAACATGAGATAGCGCAAAGTATCCGCATAGAGTTGAGTTTGAAATGCCGTCGCTGGATCAGATGGGTCGGCGATCGCCACTGCCCCATCTGCAATTGCAGACACTTTCCCGTAAGAATCAAAGCCCG
Source organism: Cyanobacteria bacterium P01_E01_bin.6 (assembly GCA_039194035.1). Classification (GTDB taxonomy): domain Bacteria; phylum Cyanobacteriota; class Cyanobacteriia; order CAKZMO01; family CAKZMO01; genus JBCCWF01. The sequence continues at coordinate 11,799 of JBCCWF010000033.1, forward strand.
TGGGAGCGTGACCAAAATATTGAATACCTTCACAGAAAGTAGGAACCTGGGTAACAGCCGTCATGAATCTAGATACCTCTTAATTGCTGCGGATGAGTTATTGCGAATGAGTCACTGAAAACAAGTATTGCAAAGCAGCCTATGACTTCACATCCTACCGTCTGATGAAGCAATCCAAGATTGAGTGCTTATGGGATAACGATTGATAAGTCTGTATAGTTTTGCCTTGCGTTGAGCTTCAGAGTAAGTCTCAGCGAATGTAGCGATGTCCTGCCAGTCGATCAATTGGTAGGACATCGCTCGACATATTCTTTAGTATCGCTAGAGTTGTCACCTGTCCATGTATGCACCATGACAGACATCCGACCCGTCATGCGTCACTCAATCAGGACCTGGACATAATTAAAATCAAAACCCCAAATCCTGTGCCGACCGCTGCGCGGTCGGCACAGGATTTGGAAAGATACGTTTAATGATGGCCATCTACTTATCCACATCACAAGTCACATGACAACGATCAAAGTGCGCTTATTCGATAAATCGAAGCACTTTGATTTGTTGGGGGGGTATCGTATCCGATGCGGCAGAATATTGTGAAGCCGTTTCTTCGATTTGTTTCAATTGTCCTAGAGCCAACCCACACGGCATGCCATATTTTGCTCGCACACGATCGCTTGCAATGGTCAGCGCTTCGCGCGATCGCGCGACGAAGTCTGTCAATTCATAGTTTTCGCCAGGAATGAAGTAGTCTTTCACCACCAAAGAGGGAGAATAGCAAAGATCTTGGGTTCCATCGGGCCATTCAATTTGAAATCGGATTTCAGGCATAGTGCATCGTTAGGGGTTGGACAAAAAGGAAGCTTAGAGTTCAAGCGAGGCAGGGGTTAGAGCGATGGTAACGCACTTAGCGCTCCTGCTTCATGAGTTGGAAGAGGTTCCTTGGATTTCAACACCTGCCGATAGTGATTGTCGTGAAGCAAGGCTGAAGCCGTCCAGGTATAGGTTGAAAGCACGTTCTGACTCGCATCAATGAGGGGTTTCCGCACGGAGGGAGAGAGCACTGACAACATCGAGTGAGCGATCGCCGTTGCATTATTCGGGTCAACCCAAAGGACTTGATCTGGAGACAAGAACTCTGTAAAAGGCGGTTGATGCGAAACAATGACGGGCAGGCCAGAGGCGATCGCCTCTAGAATCACCATTCCCCATCCTTCTTTCACGGAAGGAAACACAAACGCGTCAGCCGTTCGATACAAAACAGGCAGGTCTTCATCAGCAATGACTCCAGGTAATATCAACGACGTGTCTGTCGAAATGCCCAAATGCGCCACCTCGGAAAAGAACTGATCGCGATAAGGCTGGTAATCAAATAGGGTTGCGCCTCCAGCAATCACGAGTTGAGCATGGGGATGCACCGTTAGAACGTCAGCGAAGGCGCGCAATAATTGAATCGAGTTTTTACGAGGCTCAATTCCCCCGATGGTTAAAAATACAGGTGCTGAAGGCTCAGTTCGGATACCCAGCCTTTCTCGAAGAGCAGCCTCTTTGCCAGTGGGAACTGCTGAAAAGCGTTCTGTATTGATGCCATTGATGACTCGTGGCGCATGAATGTCGAAATGAGTCATCAGTTGTTCTTGCCAGTGGTGACTCACACAACAACACAAATCGGCCTCTCGGATCGAGCGATCTTGGCATTCTTGCAAATAGGGACTCGTATAATGCTCAATGTGGTGAACCGTTCGCACTAAATAGGATGATTCAACGTGACGCGAATTGAGTGTTCTCAACTGTGTGATGGCATTCGCACTCAAGCAATCCTGTGCGTGGTAGATATCGTAAGGGCGATCGCCCTGCTGCACGCCGTCAACAAACTCCTGAATACGCTGACGAATCAACCTATCCATATCCGTCGGGGCTGGATGGGCAGGAATCAGCTCAACCTTGCAAGGCAGCGATCGCTCAAATCCTTGTCCATCTTTGTCTAGTGCATAGACACACACCTCATGTCCTAAGGCGTGGAGGGCGATCGCCAATTCTAAGGTGTGGATGACGCTACCTCGGGGTTTCGTGGAGTAGGTCAACAATGCAATGCGGAGTGGTGATGATGACAGCATGGAAGGTTAGGACACTGAACGATTTGAGATAGGGGATCTGCAATTCAATAACATCCCACAATTAGGTGATCCTTCTGCAGGGGCGCACGGCTGCGCACCCGTCTGGTTGGTATGTTATTAATCTGCAACGTCCTAGAGATGGATACGGAGTAACGAGGTAACGACGGCTGCCATTACGTGAGCAGAGGGGAAAAGCCTGTGAGAGGCTTATGCTTCAAATCCCAGAAAACTGTGGACTCCTTATTCCAGGTCAGTCTCAGTTCTGACCCAGATTGAACATGGCCAATCACAGCACTGACTAAATCGTGGGCTGAAAAGAGCTGCTGGACAGCATCAACATATTGGGGACGGATACTGAGCAAAAAGCCGTAGCTAGGGAAGCTCAGCAACCATTGTTTGAGGGAAAGCTCGGGGGGTTTAGGAATGCGATCGCCATGGAGAACAGCGCCACATCCAGACGCTTCGAGAAGCATCAGGGTCGTACCAATCATGCCGCCCATGCTGATATCTTTGCCGGCATCACACAGACCACATTCAGCTAAATGAGGAAGAAGAGCGAGATTTGCCTGTAACTGTTTTGGGTCAGCCTTTGTCGCCGCATCCCAGAACGGATATTTGGGATGTGCGTTGCCTCGGAGATCGGTCACAAGCAACAAGTGGTCATCGGGCTGTGCCTTAAAACTGGTTATCAGCTGCGTTGCCCGCCCTAGAATCGCAACCGACAGCGCGTGATATGGACTGTGTCCGTTGGTGTGTCCTCCAACAATAGGGACGTCGAAGGCCTTGGATGCCGCAATCATGCCATCCCATAATGGTTTTGCTACGGCTGGGGACGGACTCCACAACGCATCGACCACGGCAATCGGACGGCCTCCCATTGCATAAATATCACTGACGTTGACGAGTACTGAACACCACCCCGCAAACCAGGGTTCCGTTTCTACCAACTGAGGCCACATGCCTTCTGCCGCCAACAAGAGGAAGGTGTCTCCGTCGGGAATGGCAGCACAATCATCCCCCAGATGAATGACTGCTTCAGGCTGCGTGTGAAATTGAGGGCATCGAGTCCATTGTCCAATGGCTTGAGCGGCGACCTGGATATCCTGCTTATATGCGATACCCAAGGCATCTCGCAGGTCTGTTACTAACTGCTCCAGCATAAACAGGCATTGGCAAATGACAATCAAATCATTCTGAACAAAGGTATTGAGTTATTGTGCTAGCGCAGAAATAATCTCGCCCCTCGCCCCTTAGGAATGAAAAGTAAAAAATCCCGAGAATTTTGTTTAATGTCTATATCCTTTAAGACACGTTGCGGTTTTGCAGAGGCTGAGGGAGGCGGATTTCATTGCCGGGTGGATAGAAATTGAGATTAGCTTCCATCAGATGGTGTGGGCGATCGCACACATCTATTTCTTCTAATGAATCCCAATGCAGACGTTTAAAAAAGCGGACGTTTTGTAGTTGAACGGTGGCTAAGAAGCGATCGCATCCCCACGTGTTTGCGGTGGTGACGGCTTTATGAATCAATCCTTTGCCGATGCGCCCAGCTCTCCGATACTCAGGATGGACACCCAAACGCCCCCCATACCAAAAGCGTGGTTGTGTCTCGTAAATGCGAACGACACCGACAATACGATTCGCAGCAGAGGCCTCATGGTCAATGGCAATAATGGGGTAGGCTCTGGCGTCAATATCGTCTTCGTCGTGATCTGAGAACAACCCCTGCTCGTCACAGAAGATGGTTTTTCGAAGATCGAAATAAGCGCTGATGTCGTTGGGCGATCGCGCTAATTCAAAACGATAGCGAGTCGATGACATAGAAATCGATACCTCCTACGGAACGATAGACCGGAGCACGTCACAACGCATGTCCTCACAAAAGACACCTGCGGATATGCCCTCATCATGTGTGTTCTAAGATTCAAAACTTGAAAGAGCAGAACAGGCTCCGCATTTTGCACATCCTGCATTGATGTCTGCGGATGACATATTGGATTGCTTTAATAGCGCACCAATCTTTTGATACAGCGACATCATGAAGTCGGCACTCGGAGCCTGATTATTTTCTAATGGGGTATTGGTGATCGGCACAAAGGGCACAACAAAGGGATAGACACCCATGTTGATGAGGCGATCGCTTGCTTCAACCAGCGTTTCTAAACTGTCTCCTAACCCAGCCAGGAGATAGGTGCTGACTTGCCCCCAACCAAATACGCGGACGGCAGCTTCAAAGGCTTCATAGTAATGGGTCAGAGGAACTTGGGCTTTACCCGGCATAATCTTTGCACGAACGGCTGGATCAACCGCTTCAAGGTGCATTCCTAAACTCACAATGCCTGCCGCCTTCATCCGTTCAAACCAGCTCACATCATCCGGAGGCTCACACTGGGCCTGAATGGGTAACGAGACGCGCGATGTGACGGCTTGAGCACATTCTGTTAAATAAGCGGCACCGCGATCGCTCGTATTGGGAGTGCCTGTGGTCATGACCATATGCTTAACACCATCTAATCGCACAGCGGCTTCTACTACTTCTGCTAACTGCTCAGGTGTTTTTCGGGCAATGGTACGCCCAGCTTCTAAGGATTTTTCAATCGCACAGAACTGACACACCGTATCCGGGTCACGATAGCGCATGCAGGTCTGTTGCACGGTGGTTGCAAGAACGTCATGGCTATGAAGGAGCGCTATTTTCCAGTAGGGAATGCCGTCTGCGGTTGACAGGCGATAGAACTGAGGCTGATGAGGAAATTCGACCGGGGCGATCGCCACCTCATCTCGTTGGAGCACCACCTGATGAGCTCCCTGATCCATTCGGACAACATAGGGAGATTGGCTAGCTGCACCTGTGTAGATGGGCACCATTACGGTCGTTCCATTAACCGTCACGGCTTTGTGATCAGATGGACCAGCGCCACCTTTGCGTCCTGCAGCACCGATAGACGAATCAACCAGCCTCAACCCGTGAGACTGAAGTTCTGTAATCAGACGTTGGTTATTCATTCAGATGAAAGGGGTAAGGATCGTGAGAGGGAAGGGATGGAGATGGAATGAGAATTTGGAGATAGAGAGTTAAAGAAGTAAAGGGGTCAAGAGATAGAGGGGTTAAGAAATAGAGAGGTAAAGAGGCTAATGGGTGAAGGGGTTAGGCTGCTCCAAATTGAGCTGAGTTGGGTCTGGAATCAATGACTCGGCCATGGGCGATTGAGATGGTGTCTCGACGGTAGCCATGCCGGATGGAAGGGTCATAGGTTGGATGACTTCCCAAGCTGTGGTGTTGACTTGGAGTTTGAGGAGATCGGGCCGCGAATAGTGACCAACAGAATCCATCATGCGTTTTCGTTTCGTGATGAGGGAAAAATCTAAGTCGGCGATCGCCATTCCTTCGCCTTCCGTCACAGGGTCGCAGAGAGGTACGCCTTCGGGACTGATGATCGCGGTGTAACATCCACCACTGAGGACTCGATGCATCGATTCATCGGCAACGATCTGTGTTTTTTGCTCCGGGGTCAACCATCCTGTCGCATTGACCACAAAGCAACCAGACTCCAGGGCATGATGCCGCATCGTCACCTCTATCTGGTCGCCAAAGACTTGTCCGACCATGGATCCAGGGAATTGGCCACAGTGAATTTGTTCATGTTGCGTCATCAGCGCATAGCGGGCAAGGGGATTGTAATGTTCCCAGCAGGCAAGACTCCCCAATCGGCCAACCGCTGTGTCCAATACCTGCAACCCCGCGCCATCCCCCTGTCCCCACACCATCCGTTCATGATACGTAGGAGTGATTTTGCGGCGCTTCATCAGCAGGGTGCCATCAGCATCAAAAATCAGCTGCGTGTTATACAGTGAGCCAGCGTCCCGCTCATTGACACCCAACACCACGACCATGTCGTAGGATCGGGCAGCTCGACTGACAGCGTCTGCCGTAGGCCCAGGAACCGTTACCGCCTCCTCATATAAGCGCATATGCTCTTTCCCCATGAGCACTGGGGGTTGAACAAAGGAAAAATAGGGATAGTAAGGGACAAACGTCTCTGGAAAGACGATGAGTTGAACACCCTCTTTAGCCGCTTGGGCGATCGCCTCCAGAACCTTTTCAGTGGTGCCCTCGCAACTGTAGAGCACTGGACTGATCTGAACAGCCGCTGCACGAACCTGCTTAGAATAATCAATCATCATCAAAAGTTGGGTGATTTCAGTACAACGTAGAGCAGCACGCCAATCAGCACACCTCATCGAGTCAATGTCTTTGGAGAGGGCACCTATCAACGACGAATGCCTTCAACCCGTCTGTGAGCGATCGCCTATCAATAGTGCATGGAAACCTTTTCTGTTACTGGAGAGGAGTGCAATAACAAACCCCCTTCCAGCAACGATCAGGTTTTCAACTCTTGAACCCTTCAAATTTGATTACATCGTCCACGTATCCAGAACAAACGCTCCTTCCTTGCGGTGGAGTAAGACAATATCAAGGACGTCCAGAGGATTAATTGGCGTAATGCCAGGAATTAGGGACGGCTCGCCATGACCGTAAAGTGCTTGGAGAGCAAAACGGCAAGCATACACCTTGCCCCCTTCTTCCATCACCTTGATCAGCTGATTATTCATCGCCAGGTGACCAGGAAAAGCCTCATCCCCAATCTTTGGAAATCCTCGCTGGACACCCAATGTTACCCCTGGCCCATAGAGCAGAACAGAGGTTTCAAAACCCTTGCGTATTAGTCGAGTTGCCTGCAAGAGGTTGACTAACCCGATAGAACCTTCGAAAGCAACAGTATGGAAGGCAACCAGCGCTTTCTCACCGGGTTCGGCTTGAACATCCGGAAACACTTTCTCTTCGTAGTCAACGAAAAAATCACCAGGCTTATGGGCAGGTGCAGTTACTTCAGGCATGAATCAATCCTTAAAACGTCATCAGTTGTTATTAGTACATCGCCAAAAATACTGAGATGCGTTGGAGCATGGATACCTTGGGAAATATGCATATCCAACCTGTTCTCTTTGGCCACCTGCGTCACTTAATGCAGCAGATGCCAGTACCACAGCAGCGTACGAGGGATGATTCAGCTCTCCTGTAACACCAGTTACAGAATGATGAAATCTACAGCAAGTGATAGGTTAACGTCATCTACGGTCATGTCATTAGAGTCGTTTAGAGGCTGACCTATCGAAAGTGATAGGGGATGACACGATTCCTTAGATTATTCGTCAGCCGCAACATTCCTCGAATGCCTGATCCAGACCTAATCATGCCAGCGACATTGCTTGAAACCTATCTCCCTATCTGTACCAGTAGTTACTCATATTCTGTATCGAATGTAACAGGGTGGTTTCATTGCAGGCCTCTATCATGCCGATAAGCTATTCACGTTTTGCGAACGTCTCTCAATCCTTAGCGAGTCTCTCATCCTTAGCGATAAGAAAGCTAAGGATCTGGGCGCTCATAATCATTAAGTAGATAGCCATCATTAAACAGATAGCCATCATTAAACGTATCCTTCCAAATCCTGCGCCGCCCGCGCAGGATTTGGGGTTTTGGTTTTAATGACGTCCAGCTACTTATCTCTATCTAGCTTTCAACGTTATGTCCCGACTGAGGTCACACATCATGAGAAGCCACTATCCCGTCATCATTGTTGGTGGTGGACAAGCCGGGTTATCGATTAGTTACTGCCTACAGCAGCGACAGATTGAGCACCTGATATTTGAGAAACATCGCATTGGTGAATCTTGGCGTTCGAAACGCTGGGATTCATTTTGCTTGGTGACCCCAAATTGGCAATGCCAGTTACCTGGCTATACCTACAGTGGAGATGATCCAGAAGGATTTCTGAAAAAAGATGAAATTGTTGGGTATATCGAGGACTATGCCCGCTCCTTCAATCCCCCTGTGCATGAAAGAGTAGAGGTGTCGCGAATCCGCAAGAACCCGATTAGCGATATGTTTGAGGTGACTAGTAGCATGGGAGACTTCACCGCAGATCAGGTGGTCATTGCGACCGGAGGCTATCATCGACCTCGCATCCCAGCGATGGCTCAACGGTTACCCGCCGAGATGCTGCAACTTCATTCTTCTGAGTATAAAAACCCTGCAACATTGCCAGACGGAGCCGTGTTGGTGGTAGGCACTGGCCAATCGGGGTGTCAAATTGCCGAAGACTTGCATTTAGCGGGTCGACAGGTACATCTGTGTGTCGGTAGTGCACCCCGCTCACCCCGACGATATCGCGGCAAAGATGTGGTGGATTGGCTCGATCGGATGGGGTATTACGATCTGTCCATTGATGAGCATCCCCAGGGAGAACAAGTTCGCACGAAGACCAATCACTATGTGACTGGGCGAGGTGGAGGGCGCGAAATTGATCTGCGTCATTTTGCGCTCCAGGGCATGGGGCTTTATGGGCGGCTAAAAGATATTCAGGGCGATCGCCTTTCCTTTCAGCCTAATTTGCAGCACAACCTCGACCAAGCCGATGCGGTAGCAGAGAGCATCAAGCGCACCATTGACGAATTCATTGAGAAACAGGACATTGATGCTCCAGTGGAATCTCCCTATGAGCCTGCATGGCAACCGCCAGAAGAGCCAATGTCACTAGATCTCCGTGCAGCCGAGATTAGCACGGTCATCTGGTCCATCGGCTATGACATGGACTTTAGCTGGATCGAAATGCCTGTTTTTGACGGCAAAGGATATCCTGGTCATGACCGAGGGGTTACCTCTGTTCGTGGACTTTACTTTTTAGGTCTACCTTGGCTCTACAGTTGGGGGTCAGGGCGCTTTTCAGGCATTGCCCGCGATGCTCAATATCTTGCTGATTATGTCGCATCCAACCAGCGGCGGTGGGTACGGCAGCCGAATCACATGAATGCCGTAGTAATGGGCGTCTAGGCTTTAAATCCATCGCCGTTGAGCGGCTTCATACACAGCCTGATAGCGATTTTTGCCGTTGAGCTTCGTCAAGCTATTTTTGATATGGAATTTAACGGTACTTTCGCTGATATACAGCTGTTTGGCGATTTCGCGATCGCGCAACCCTTGAGCCAGCATGGACATAATCTCTTGTTCGCGATCAGACAAGCGCTGGGGAGAGTCGTCCACAACGGGGTCGATCCGTTCACCCGCGTGAACTCGGGTGACGAGGGATTTGAGCTGGTCAGCATTGGCGGATAAATCGATCGTTGCGCTGACGTGAGCTGGAATCGGTAAGCTGTGACTATGGCAAATCCAGATAACAGGTTGGCGGGTCGTCACAGCATCTATCTGATCGGTTAAAAGAACGGCATCGTTGTGGTGATGGTGGTTTAGAAATTGACCGTTGATGTCGCCGCTATACAACCCGGCATTCCGACAGAGTTGACTCAGCGCCACTTGCACAATGGGCAAGCGGCTCTGAACCAAAACATAAGGGCCTAACTGACAAGACGGACAGGGAATCGTCAGCAGACATTGCATCAATTGATTCTGCTGACCGGGCTGGATCGTAAATGTGCCCCCTAACCAAATCGCCAGCGATTTGATTTCATCCAGTTGCGATCGCCTCCACCGTTGCTGATCCTCGTGGCTCGTCGCGAGTCCAGCAACGATGACTTCTAAAGAGAGGTGATCGGTTCCATAAGTAAGCCGACAATAATGACAATTCAGTTGATTTAATAGCTCTGCCGACCGCAGCACACCGTAGGCCATGGATGGGGTGAGCGATCGCTCTGTTCCCACCAACATCAACCGTGTTGACTTCAGCACGAGTGATAGCTGATCGGATAGCGTGATAGACGAGGGAATATCTGGTTTCGCTGGTTGGGTTTGTTGCACCTGAATCGCCGCATCCAATGCGACACCAACTGTCATCCCGAGGACTTGCAGCACCTCTAGAAATTCTGGTGCCATTGCCGCGTGGCTAAAGGTGACCAACACACCTAAAACGCGATCGCCTGCCACGATAGGGTAGCCTGCAAACCCTTGAATCTTATTCTGGATTGCCCATTCCCGATCTTTGACCCAAGACTCATCTGCCAGGTGATTACTTAAAAACGGCATGCGGTTTTGCGCAATTTTGCCGACTTTATAGGCTCCCATCGGCACCCGAGAAAAGAAGCCGTTGATATGCGTGTAGAGTCCAGACGAAGCAACCAAGCGCAAACTCGACTGATCAGGTTCAACCAGCCAAATCCGCGTAAAGGCGCAGGGAAAGCGACTCACCAGAGCCTCTGTCACTTGACGGGCGATCGCCTCTGGATCGAGACAGCCAGAAATCTCTTGAGCAATAGCATTGACCTGCTGAAGGTCAAACAGTAGCTTTGTGGAGTCGAGCAATGGTTATCACTGGGCGTCGTCACGCGAAAACAGGTGCTATTCAGGGTGAGATTCCCTACCCTAGTTGAATACAGGAAGTGACTCAACTTTGTATCGTGAAGTACAGCTTGACACATCAAAGATAAAGTGTTTTCGCAAAATTTCATCATGCATCAATGGGGCGATCGCCTTTACCCTCCGTGAAAAGCTGGAACCTAAACGTTAAAAAAGAAACGAAACGACTGCTGTGTAAGCCGCACAACAGTCCAAGCAAACATCACTCCATCAGCGCTCACACACTATGTCTGATGTAGAGTTGAGCAGCAAAAAATCCTCAGTTACCTATCAACAAAATTTGATACCCTAGTTCAAATAAGCTGAGCTAGGGGCTAAGAGCGTGGAAATACAAATTGGACGCGGAAAAGTGGCGCGACGAGCATATGGAATTGACGAAATCGCTCTGGTTCCAGGACGACGAACTCTTGATCCATCCCTTGCCGATACGCGATGGAACATTGGTGGGATTGAGCGCGAAATTCCTATCATTGCTAGTGCGATGGACGGTGTCGTCGATGCTGGAATGGCCGTTGGACTATCAAAGCTTGGAGCCTTTGGTGTCATTAATTTAGAAGGTATTCAAACTCGCTACGAGGATCCGAACCCCATCCTCGATCGCATTGCGTCAGTCGGCAAAAATGAGTTTGTGTCTTTGATGCAAGAACTTTACGCAGAACCCATCAAGCCAAAACTCATTACTCAACGAGTGAAAGAGGTGAAATCTCAGGGTGGTATTGCCGCATTTAGTGCAACACCAGTAGGTGCTCTTCGCTATGGCAAAGCTGTGGCAGAAGCAGGTGCTGATTTGTTCTTCGTGCAAGCAACTGTGGTTTCAACAGCACATTTGTCTCCAGAATCTGTAACACCTCTGGATTTAGCAGAGTTTTGTCAACGTATGCCCATTCCCGTGATCTTGGGAAATTGCGTGACGTATGATGTCACCCTTAGTCTGATGAAGGCGGGGGCTGCTGGAGTATTGATTGGCATTGGGCCAGGAGCAGCCTGCACATCACGGGGTGTACTTGGTGTTGGTATCCCTCAGGCAACGGCTGTTGCTGACTGTGCTGCCGCACGCGATGACTTTTTCCAAGAAACAGGGCAGTATATCCCGGTCATTGCTGATGGTGGACTTATTACAGGGGGCGACATCTGTAAATGCATTGCCTGTGGTGCAGATGCTGTGATGATTGGCTCTCCCTTTGCCCGTGCCAGCGAAGCACCCGGTCGTGGTTTCCATTGGGGCATGGCAACGCCTAGTCCCGTATTGCCTCGCGGAACTCGCATTCGAGTTGGCACAACAGGAACTCTAGAACAAATTCTCAGAGGGCCAGCTCAGTTAGACGATGGCACCCATAATTTCTTAGGCGCACTTCAAACGAGCATGGGAACCTTAGGGGCAAAAAACATCAAAGAGATGCAGCAAGTAGACGTCGTGATTGCACCTTCGCTATTGACTGAAGGAAAGGTTTATCAAAAAGCGCAGCAGCTTGGAATGGGTAAATAGCGTAGTTCTATAAGTCAATAGTCTGGACAGTTTTAGCAACGAAGCTATAAGGCTTGCAGGGCAATCGCCCTGGCAACTGCCCATTTAAATCAAAGTTAGCTTCCAGGCTGACATTGATTTAAATGCTTTTAGCAACGTGCGCTCTGGATTACAGGCGATACTAAGGGGCAATTTTTGTCCGGAGTATTGATAAGTACCTGGACGTAATTAAAACCAAAACCCCAAATCTTGTTCCGCCCGCTGAGCGGGCGGAACAAGATTTGGAAGGTTCCGTTTAATTATGGATAGCTACTTA
>JBCCWF010000034.1:0-23608 GCA_039194035.1 Cyanobacteria bacterium P01_E01_bin.6
CCCCGCCCCCCCCAAACCCCTGATTCCTTTGTAAACGTTGCTAAGTCTTGGTCTAATTGGTCTAAGTCGATGTAAACAGTCAACATGCGCGTATCCCTTCACGTTTTATGTGTCAGACCAACAGCTGAGTTTCTTGAGGCTTGTTTAAGGCTGCTGTAGCCATTCCGCAATGCCATCGGCGATCGCCCCTGCTAGACGCTGTTGTTCTTGTGAATCGACAATCCACTCAAATTCGGTGGGATTAATCATAAAGCCCAGTTCTAGCAACACCGATGGAGCTGTAGTTGGCCGTGTCAGCGCTAGATTGTTCCAAAACACCCCATAAGACGGGCGATCGAGGGTGATCGTGAGGTAATCGTGGAGGAAGACGGACAGATCATGCGCTTGGGGGTTATACCAAAACATACCAATGCCAGCGGTGTTAATCGCGTCACCATTATCCGGTAGGGCATTGTAGTGGATGCTGAGAGCCAGTGTGGGTTCAAGCTGGTTGATTTGGTCAATGCGATCGCCCAAAGACAGCGTCACGTCTTCCTCACGGGTCATAAAAACGGTTGCTCCCCGTTGCACCAATTCATCTCGCAGCAGAGACGACACAATGAGGTTCACATCCTTTTCTGGAAATCCAGTCGGCCCTCGCGCCCCGAGTTCTTCGCCACCATGACCCGGATCAATCACAATCCTGATGCCTTCCAAATCGTTGCGAACAGGAGAAATGACAGGCGGATGGCGTAGCGCCAAAATCAACGTGGTGTCTTCATACCGGAGTGTATAGCCCCACTGCTGCTCGGAGTGTAGGCGGAACGTGTAGCGAACATGGTCAGGGGAGGGCTGCGTCCAATCCAACCGCCGAATGATGGGGTCGTGATCCACAAAAATGGTATCGGTTTGGGCTGTGGTGTTGTGGAGCATCAGCGTGAAGGTATCGTCCCCTTGCTCAACACTAATGGGCACAGGCGCTTGCAAGGGGAACAGCACCTCTGTCCAGCCGTCTGTTTGGCGAGACCGGATGCTGCGAATGAGCGATCGCAGAGGTGCAGCGCCAGGTTTTACGGTCACGTCCGTATCTCGAATCCACACCCCATAGTCCAAACGATACCAATTGCTTTCACGCCCAGTAATGGCTGATTGGGTGCCTGGCGGCAGGGGAGTCAGGCGAGAGTAATCCGTGCTGGGGCCAGTCCGAGCCGCCCCACTTCGTCCGATGACCTCTGCAATGTCAGGAGTAGATGGATCGAGAATATCAATGGTTCCCGCCGCTGGCTGGATTTGTTCTTGCCCGTTATGAAAGAGCTGATAGGTTGGATTGCCAAGACTTCCAGGGGCGAGGAAAGAATGACAGCCCTGATAGGTTGCCGCCTGGGATGAGGTGATGTCAGTGGGTGAATTTTGCTGCGTGAGAACAGCCGAATTGGGAGGAAGAGCCACCCCAGTGCCAGAAGATCGCAGCGGAATCACCTGGTCCGATAGTCGAACGGATACCTCTGCATTGGGTGGGGCGATCGCCTCAAAGCAAATGGATTCTCCTGGCAAGCGGGCAATATTAACTGTTGGGTAGAGGCTTTCGGAAACAAACATGCTTCCATCAGGCACAGGCGATGTGCCGCCACCGCGCGTCACGGTTAGCTCGATGCGCTGGTCTTGAAATTCGAGCATAAACGAGTTGTTACCTCGCTCCAGCGGAAAACTAGGGGCAAAGTGTCCAGCAGGACTCCGCTCAATCACAACGCCGTTGACACGCACCTCTCCATCTGGTGGAGCTGTTCCAATGAGGAAAATTTGTTGGGCCGTCGTCTCATGTCCATTGGGCGGATAGACTACTGAGAAATCATCCTGACTCTCTTGATGTGTTTCATTGGCAGAGGCCACAGGGGCGATTGCTAGACTGCTCATCGAGCTAATGCTCATCACTCCTGCCAGTATGAATCCAAATCGATGCTCCATGGCGATCGCCCCCATCAAACGCTGAACTGCTTGCTATAGAAATAGTAGTCGGGTTATGAACAAAGCCGTGGATTCTCTTCAAATAACCCTCATGACAGCGACATCTTGGGCAGAAACGTTTCTGCATTAACGTTTCTGCATTATGGCTCCATCGGTTACCGTGGACAGAGTAAATCTCCTGTCTAAAGCGGACTAAAGTAAGGGTGAATCCAGACTTGGCAAACGTCTCAAAATTGCAACGAACGAGTGAGGGGTTAGCGCGCGCGTGGCACGCCCCAATCCCTCACTCCTCTGTAAACGTTGCCAAGTCGTGATGAATAACTAAAACTATCTCGTCCTATTTCACCGCATAACCATATGGCCTCACCGACTCTGTATGTTGCGATTACCAATCACGGCTTTGGCCATGCGACTCGGACGGCTTCAGTGGTCGCAGAAATTCAGAAGCAATGCCCAGCTATCAAGATCATTGTGGCGACGACAGCGCCTCAGTGGTTGCTGGAATCCTACATCCCCAATCCAGTGGCGTATCGTCTTCGCTCATTTGACATCGGGGTTATCCAAAGCGATAGCGTCACCATGGACAAAGCAGCAACGCTGGAGAAGCTGCAGCAAATTCGAGATAATCAAGCCTCGATGATTGCTGACGAAGTAGCCTTCATGCACCAGGAGAAGGTGAGTCTAGTGCTAGCCGATATTCCTCCCTTAGCCGCTCCCATTGCCCGTGCCGCAGGCATTCCCTGCTGGATGATGAGCAACTTTGGCTGGGATCTGATTTACCGGGAGTGGGGAGGGAACTTCGTGGAGATGGCGGATTGGATTGACACCTGTTTCAGGCAGTGCGATCGCCTCTTTCGCTTACCTTTCCATGAGCCAATGTCATCCTTTCCAGTGATCGAGGATGTTGGGCTAACGGGTGGAGAACCCCGATTCTCTAACGATGCCCTCCGAGAAACATGGAACATCACAGCACCTCTTGATAAAACGGTGCTGTTAACCTTTGGAGGACTGGGCTTAACTCAGATTCCCTACGAAGGACTCCAGCGATTTCCCGATTGGCAATTTATTACCTTTGACCGCAATGCGTCAGACTTACCAAACGTCTTAGTCATTGCCGATCGCCAGTATCGCCCTGTGGATATCATGCCCCTGTGTAGTCGTATCGTATCCAAACCTGGATACGGCACTTTTTCAGAAGCTTGTCGACTGGGGACTCCTATCGTGTCGATTGAGCGCGATGGGTTTGCAGAATCCACGTTCCTGCTGGATGGCATTCGACACTACGCTCACCATCAGATTTTGAAGCCCAGTCAATTGTTTGACGGAACATGGGACTTTTTGCATCACCCCATGTGTCCGCCAAAACAGGAATCCTCACGCATGGCTCAGAACCTAGCAACCAATGGAAATGAGGCGATCGCCCGTGCGGTCATTGACTACCTGACGTAGGAATGAAAATGAAACGACTCCGAGCTATTTGGGGAGTGGTGGCTTTCGCATCACGACTTGTCAAAACGTCGCATCAGGTAGGCTACGCCAAAATCTCCATTCGGATGATGCTCCAGCATCTCTGCCAACTCGAATACGAGGTGTGCAATATCCTTGCCGAGCTTGTCAATGGTGGCCTGACGCTCCCGCTCGGCATATTCCAACGCTTTGATGCGATTCTTCCAATCTCCTGAGAATATATATCCTAAAGAAGCTTGGAGTCCCATGGTTTGTAAGACATCCCACTCTCCGCGATCGCACCACACGCCATCGCAATTACTACACCGTTCCACATAGAAGCTGTGCTGTTGACCCAGTTTCACCCGTGAAAGATAGTGCTGACACTCTGGGCA
Source organism: Cyanobacteria bacterium P01_E01_bin.6 (assembly GCA_039194035.1). GTDB lineage: Bacteria > Cyanobacteriota > Cyanobacteriia > CAKZMO01 > CAKZMO01 > JBCCWF01. The sequence continues at coordinate 3,786 of JBCCWF010000034.1, forward strand.
AAGCGCAGCTTGGGCGTCTTCGGCTGATACATCAAACGGGACATTGAGCACCGTTGGCATCACGTTCTGTTCGGCAGGCGATTGATTTTGTTGCCATTTACGATAGTTTTCTCCCGGTAACCAGTGTCCATCACAGTCAGGACAGTGAAGCGCAGGTAAATCGCCATTGAGGACGATGTCAGTTAAGGTAATACTCTTGTTTTTAGGGCACTCCACAAATGATTAAAAGAACGCGGCATGCTCTTCATTAAAGCACCAAGTCATCAGGCATTACGCACGAGATGAGAAGTTATGGGTACAAAATATAGGCTCTACCCTACATCGTTAACATTCAATACCTGGACGTTATGAAAACTAAAACTCCAAATCTTGTGTCGCCGGCTGTGCAGGCAGCACAAGATTTGAAAGAGTACGTTTAATCCTGTCTATCTAGTGACTAGGGTGCTCCTCTCCCAGGATGAACTCACAATACTGAATCAGTCGATTGAGGCGATCGCCGACCTGTTGTTTACGCTGCTGCGCCGTATCGTGTTGCCGTGCAGCAGAAAAAAACATGAGGTCTGTTTGCAACAACCGCAAGTCTCGACTCATTTCTGTATGAATAGATTGGAGCTTCCCAGGACTGAGACTCTCACTAAACCTAATACCTGCCGAAAGAATCTGATCTCGGAAAATCTGCTGTACAAGCATTTGCGACGCCTTGAGCCTCTGTCCGTTATTCTCCTCAAGATGCACCACCATCTGATGCAAGATCTTGAGAACCTGTGCGTAGGCATCGACAGATGAGTCTGACATCAGTTAGATTTGCGTTTCGTTCCTTAATGGAAAATCACGATTGACGGACATTAACAATGTCGCACAAACATGAGTAGCGAATCCATCGACATTCAGGTCATGCAACATTCAAGTCATGCAACATTCAAGTCATGCAACCTTCGGGTCATGCAACATTTAGGTCATGTGGTATGTGGTGACGTCAGCGAATCGCGGCTAATCGCTCCACGATTCCGGGTTTAATTTTATCCAACTCATCTTTCAAGAAATCTTTACTGTAACTTGATTGAGTGGTTGGAGCAGACTTAGCCAACAGTGAGAATTTCTTCAGTTGATCCGCTTGATCATTCACTAAATCAGACGAAACTCGCGCCGCAGGCTCAGTAATCGTCAACGTAATCACTCGTGTACATGCTTGCGAATATTCCCGAGAGAAAAGCAACACCCGATAGTGCTTTGCTTCGATCAATAAATTGAGCATTTTTTGCGCATAGCGCTTTTTCAGATCAAGATAGCAAGGAAACCATCGTGGCCCGTGCTCAACACTGTAGAGCACGGTCACCCACAGTAACACTGGATGTGGGCTTTCAATGAACATGAACTTATTGTGGGCAGTGCAATCTGTGAGTTGTTCAATTGCTATCCTGGGTAACATGACCCAAAGGGTCAAGAGTGGTTGTTTGCTTGTACGGAGAATATGAGGAAAGACAATATCCGCAATCGGTTTGTCCTTGGGCCATGATTGCAGTCGACAAATGTCTTCAGGAGTCATCAGAGATTCCTTTGGAACGGTCGGCTTTTTCTTGAGAGCGTCTTGAATTTTGTATCCAAGTTCTCGACCCGCTGCAAAGCGTTCTTCCAGAGTTTTAAGAGACTCAAAAACATCTGAGGCTGATTGAGGTCGATTCCTTGGATCCTTCTCCAAACAGCTCATAATGACAGATTCAATATTTTTCAGTGCTCGCCGAATATCATCGCGAGCTTTCATGTTGGTTGCCGATCGGAGGAGTGGGCCAGAGGCATCCATCAGAGACCGAGGACTATATTCTCGATGAGCTTTGTACCACGCTCCAAACGTATGGGTATCTGCATTAACAGGTAGTTTACCTGTCAACATTTGGAACATGACGATTCCGAGACTATAGATGTCGGAACGTCCGTCTAACTCTAGACCTTCCATTTGCTCTGGAGAGGCATAGGCCAGAGTTCCCATAAAACAATTCGTTTGTTCAGAATCTTCTTGGAGGGTTTTTGCAATGCCGAAGTCCAGCACTTTGACTAATTCCCCAACAGAGTCGTCTCTGGTGATAAAGATGTTGCTGGGCTTAATATCTCGATGAATAATAGGATGAACTTCATTATCAATGGTGATGCCTTTGTGGGCGCAACGAAGCCCTAGGCAAATTTGACGGACAAGACCTAAAAATCGGGGAATTGAAATGGGGCCTTTTTTGATTTGATCAATCATCGGAGACCCGACGAGATATTCCATGACGTAGTAAGGAACAGCGTATTCATCAACGCCGTAATCTGTCACACGAATAATGTGAATGCTACGTTGACCCAACATGGCGCAAATCATCGCTTCGCGCTCGAAACGATCTAGAACTTTTTGATTGGTAAGGTTCTGGGAGAGAAATTTAATCGCGACAAAAACACCACCTAGCAAAAGATCTTTGGCCCCATAAACTTTTCCCATCGACCCTTGCCCCAGAGTCTCGACAATCTCATACCGGTTGGAAAGTTTGCGACCAAAATTAGGATCTGTTGACATATCTAACTTAAATGGATGGCTCTAAAATCGTATCGTCCACTTATCGGGATGCTTACGCAATGAAGATCCTATAACCGAAAGGATGTCGTAGTTAATTAGGCCTAGTATAGGCAGCCGTCTACACACGATCCGTGGATGATTACATGATATGTAATCTAACAAAACTCACACTTGCAGTGCGCAGCTTACATTGTAAGGTGGAATTTTTTCCTGCTTAATCGATCAGCCCAATGCGCCAATGATCAATCAGTTCGTTTAGAACAAGGCATTATTAAATTTCAAAATTTCACGGAATGATTCACCCATTCGTCCTATGCACGTGTTTATTCGCTCTCGATAAAATATCTCTGAGCTTCCCAGTATAATTCTCTACATTCTAAAGTTCCCAAATTAACATTGAGATCTTAATTGCTTCATTATTAGCTGAGACGAGGTTCTAATTCATAAGCGAGGACTACGTTTCACGACTTGGCTAGTTTATAGAAGAAATGAGGGAACTTAGGGGACGAACTTGGTTCACGATTTGGGTTCGTTATCGATTCCCAAATATACATTGAGAACCTGAGGATTTGTTTGAATATCATGCGGTGTACCCACAGCTAAATTTTTTCCCTCAGCAAGAACCCAGACGCGATCGCACAACGACATGACAACGTCCATATTATGTTCGATGATGAGAAACGTTGTACCGTGAGCATTCCAAGTGCGAATGTATTCGCACATTTGCTGGATCAGGGTAGGGTTAACGCCTGCTGCAGGCTCATCCAGTAACACAAGCTTCGGTTTTACCATCAACGCTCGCGCTATTTCGAGTAACTTTCGCTGTCCTCCAGAGAGTGCTCCGGCATACGCGTGAGCCATCGGAGCTAAACCGACTGACTCTAAAATATCGATGGCGCGATCGCGCAGATGTTGTTCTTCGTGGCGAACTCGATTAGCTCGGAACCAAACATTCCAAAACGTTTCCCCACTTTGCTGTTGGGCACCCAGCAACATGTTGTCCAGTACGGACAGCTTTGATAGCACCCGCGCAACTTGGAACGTTCGCACCATACCCAGTTGAGCAATTTCATGGGGCTGCCGCATGTGAATCACGTCACCATCAAAGGTCACCGTGCCTTCATTTGGGGTTAGAAAATTGCAGAGCAAGTTGAACAGAGTTGTTTTACCAGCTCCATTGGGGCCGATCAATCCCGTAATACTTCCATGGGGCACATGGATAGAGGCTTGTTGGACGGCTTTGATGCCGCCAAAGTGTTTACTCAATCCCGCTGCACTCAGTAGTGCCGTTGCTGGATCTAGGGAGTCTGCTGCTGGCATATGATGAGGAGATTCTACCGATGCAGAGGCGAGTGCATCGTTCTCTGGAGGGTGCTGAGATGTAGGCTTATCGATCAAGGGTCAGTTCCTCCTTGTTGCCTAGAATGCCTTGAGGACGCCAAATCATCAGCCCCATCAACAATAATCCGATGAGCATCACGCGGAATGCACCGATCTGAGCATCGTTGAGGGGAATGACGTCCCCTAGAATAAAGCGCGTGAGGGTTTGATATGCCCAAAAGATAATTGCGCCGATCAATGTCCCGACGTTGCTTCCTGCACCGCCTAAGACAACAATTGTCCACGCATTGAAGGTTTCGATGGGGCGAAAATTATCAGGATAGACCGTGGTGAGTTGCCAGGCATAGAGTGCTCCAGCCATTCCGGCGATCGCCCCCCCGAGCATGAGTGACTGAAGCTTATACCAAAAGACATTTTTCCCAAGGGCCGTGGCGACTGTTTCATCTTCTCGAATGGCCTTCAACACGCGACCCCACGGTGAGTTGGATAATCTTTGGAGTGCCCAGAAGGTCAGAGCTACGAGCAACACGGAAATCCACATCAATCCTGTTTTGGTGGGGTTGCGGTCGTAGTGGTAGATCGCTGAACTCCCATAGCCATAGAGCCAGAGACTCAGGCCTGTCACAGTGATGCTGGTAATGAGCGCTGTGCCTTCGGTGAGAGCAGGTAATGACGACATCCACGTCAGCCATACCCATCGGTATAGGCCAATGAGAAGGGCGATCGCCCCAATCAGAAAGGCTCCGGTCACCCCATTTGAGATAGCCGCCGATGCCTTAAGCTGCTGACTACCCCATCCCACCATCACCACCACGCCCAAAAGAGAGCCAAGATAGCCGAGTAAGAGACTGCTACTGCGCAGTAACGCTTGTGCTGACGCCGATCGCATGGTGCGTTTGGCCCACTGCCACTGATGCCAGAGGGCAAGTCCCAACACAATCGTAAGCACGACAATCATTCCCATGCGCATGATGACATTCGGATTCAAGGTGCTGAGGGGAAGCGGAAACCGCTGGATACCAAACGTTCCCTTCGTGAGCCATTCCTCGTTGAGGGCAATAGAACGCAAAATTTCAGACAATCCAACCGTGACAATGGCTAGATAATCCGTTCGCAATTTGAGGGTGGCCACCCCGGCCAACACGCCCAACCCTGCCGCGGTGCATGCGCCAATCAGGACAGCCCCAATGAGGGGTATCTGTTGAGGCAGGATAGTTGCTAGCGACTGTAAACCGGCTGCAACCCAAGGGGTTTCCTGCATCCAGTTAAATTCGTCCAACAGCTGAGTTGGAATCTCCTTCAAATATCCAGGAAGCGTCAAGATGACGACAACATAAGAACCCACAGCCATAAAGGCAACATGACCAAAGTTGATGAGTCCGGTGAGTCCCCACTGGAGATTGAGCCCCAGACTGAACAGGGCGAAAATGCAGGTGAAGATAATCAGCGAGACGATGTAGCCTTCCACAGGTGATGCGTGACTCCAACGTGATCAGCAGGGCGATGGGTATAAAAATCAGTCGTTCAGAGGAGAACTCCTATCTTCTCTAAACGACTGATTTCTTTTTAGTGTAAGCCTCAAGGGCTACGAAACTGTATCTGGTGAACCGGAGGTTGGGAGTTATAGCCCTCGTACATAAATTGAATCTGATGCATGACGAGCGGCAACTGACGCAGCGCTGTGACCAGCCGTAATTTGTTGATAAGCCGCTTCGATGTTGGTCGGAAACAGTCCCTGGAATTTGTAGTCAGCATATTCAGGGGGCAGGTTGGTTGTCGCCATCGCCTCTTCCTGAGTGATGCCGGCGTCACGCCACTCAAGGGCGATCGCCTCCAAATAATCAACATACTCTTTTTGCTGCTGTAGTCCTTGGACATCCGTGATCAAACCGTGTCCTGGCAAAACAGTTGCGGTTGGGTAGGTATCCATCAAAACGTCTAACGTTTCTTGCCAAAGACGAATGTTGCCATCGACCAGGTAAGGAATTCGCTGGTGAAAGAGTAAGTCCCCGGCAACCAAGACATCCGCATCGGGGACATAGACAATCATGTCTGTACCCCCAGAATGTCCTTCCATGTCTTGAATATAGATTTGGCGATCGCCCAACCACAGATCACCGGTTCCGTTCACAATCACGGTTGGCAAGGTAGGGGTCGGATCCAACTCGACATTGCGGGTCGCCATCCACTCTCGAATGGGCCCTCGACCAAGGATCGGAACCGTGCGTTGAGCTGCTGCCAGATTTCCACCAGTGTGATCAAAGTGGTAGTGCGTGTTGACGACATATCGAACAGGTAAATCCGTCAGGGACTCAACAGTGGCAAATAACAGATCGGCAAGTGCCTCATTCTGAAACGGATCGATGACCAACGCCCCATCATTGCCAATCACAATGGCCCCGTTGCAAATCGCGGTACCCGCAAAATCAGCCGGGGGAAAATCAGTGCTTGCAATCAATCCATAGACCCCATCGGCCATCTCTTTCAGGGTGAGTCCTGCGGATTCGAGGGTAATCGATGATTCGATAGACTGTGGCTCGGCAGGAGCTTGAGCGAATGTATGAGTCTGCCATCCAGCCATCACACTCACGACAGTGGCGATCGCCACCAACAGCCCAAATCCCCATCGCTTTAGGTATCGCATGGTCATGTCCTTAAAATCGTGCTCTTAAAAGAGAAGAAATCTAAACAGATTGTTCTTGAATGGGATTCAGAAAGCAACCATTAATTCGCCAACTGCTATCGAGTTGTAACTGCATCACATATAAGGCCATGAAGACGCCTCCATCTGGCCCCATCACCAACACTTGTTGTGCCACTTTTCCATCGATTCTCACGACGGATTCAAACATGACTGACCTTGGTCGGTAGACGGGTCGGTAGGCTGACGCAGCCATCTCTAGAAACTGTTCCGCCGTCCCAAATTGGGTTTGAATAGCTGGGCTCGCGCATGAAAATGCTGTGTCGGCATCATCGTTCTGAAATGCCTGGAGCTGTTTTCCAATGACAGAACGAATCGCCATTTGATCAGTGTCTGTAAGTTCCATATGGATTGATGTATAGAGCCATGGGCTGATGCGTTCCACGAATGAGTCAAGGCTCATAAGCTGTGAGCTATGTAGTTTGGTGGTGGTCCCCCACCAAACTACGCAAAATAGGTGAATTTTAGCTTACTAACGAGACCAGTAGCGATTGCTCCTCTATATTGCTCCTCTACGTAGTTCGCTACTCCCCTCTATCCAAGCACCTCTTTTGCTTGGTGGTTGACTTGTTTCAGCAAATGTTTGCATCAATGACTATAGCCAACGTCGCATATGTTGACTTTTTCGACAAAATGCAACGCTCTGTCACAGAGTCAAACACTTTCTAACAGCTCTATTAAAACAATACGACGATAACGCACTGCTCTTATTTCTGGCTCTCACAATGGAACAATATTTTTCGTGATTGGTTTTGATTGGTTCGACTGCTGTTAGTAAGGGCGATCGCACATGTACGACCGAATGGTGGATCAAAGCCTCGTTCGTCAAGGCACATTTGGTCAGGACAATCGCCGATCAACAGGTGCGGTCACCACCCATATTGATCAAGTGCAGATTGCGTTGGCGATCGCCGACGAGTCCATGTTAAAAACGCTGCTAACTGACTGTTTGCAGACGATTGCACCGATTCATCAAATTGGGCATATCTCCTCTTCGATTGGTGTGCGCACACCCGGTGGCGAAACCGTCGATGCCGTGCTTACCTATGAGCAGATTCATTGCATTCCGACAGATTCCGACCCGGAGCTTGAACCGTTTGCCCCCTGCGAAGGCAAATCGGCGAAAGAGTGTGAGCGTGAGTTAGCTCAGTTAACCCGTTGTGAATCAGAACTGCAAACATTTGTTCACCATGCCTCCCTCTCGGCAACCCTGGCATCGCTAACCCACGCTAGATTTTCCCCTAGCCAAATTCACACCATCTTGAATTTGCCCCATGATGGCTGGTACAAAACGTGGTGGTATGGCCTGGATGAAAACGGAGAATTTTCCATTCCATTTCATCGTCGAATGCGAACCCGACAATACCCTGACGGCAGCGTCACCATTCAATACAAAGACCACTATCCCAGTACCAAACCAGCTTGCTTCAGCAGCCAGCGCCAGCGTGTGGTCGTTGCCATTCATCAAGATAATCAAAGCTTTAGTTCGGTTCTGAGTTCTATCAATGCCAGCCGTGAACAACTTGGTATTGACCATGCGATTTTAATTTGCGATCGCCTCTCAGAACTAGAAGCAAGAGGATTTCTCAGTCAGCATGTGAGTCTCTACACCGCATCAGATCTCTGCGTTTATGCTCACGCCGATTGCATGATTTGTGTCAATTACGACTGCCCGATGAACCACAAAGAGGATTCTCCAGTGGTCACCTGTCGCCAGTTTTGTCTTGGTGATTGATGCATTTTAAAGAAACTAATGCCTGGTTATTTTGATTCCAACCATTCCTATCAACGCTGTGACGTGATGGTACGTGGTGTTGCTGATGACGGTATCCGTCGATTTCGTGTTCATCGATCCAACACTATCAGCGTCTTGCTCGGCGTCCTGGTGAGTTGTCTCGTGTCTGGCATCGGGGCGATCGCAACGGCCTCAACCATGTCCCTGTCATCCAAACAAGCGACACCACAAACTACGTCATCATCATCTCAAGCATCATTGTCTCAAGAACACACGACTTGGCAAAGTTTGCGAAAGAATGAGGGTTTCGTCGTCGATTTGAGAAGTTTGCCAAATCGTGAAGCTCAGGTGCTTACGCTGGCACTGCATGCAGAAGAAATAACTGCTCGACTAGAGAGCGTCATGGATACGTCAACTCAGGCAGCAGCGAGTGAGGGTGCTCCAGCCGTACGGATGACAACATGCTCTATTGTGTTTGACGGAGATATTCCCGATGGATACCCCACGGCTAGATTTTTGTATCAAGAGCAAGCCCTGATTGAGCAGCTTGACCAGCCCTATCGCCAACGCTTCTTGGCGATCGCCCCTGATCCTATCAGTAATAGCGTCCAGTCCATTACTCTGCGCCCACCTCACCCAGAACAATGGATTGGTTTGTGCGATCGTCCCGACACCGATCGGATTGTTCACACTGAAGAATTGGGAGAAACGACCTGTCGCGTATTTCTGCGTCCATTCACATCTGGATATATCGGCAAAACTCCCATTGGCGGTTGCCCCGCAACCGTTCGTGGAGCCGTTACCATCACAAACACCGTGATTTTGCATGATGACGGTATGGATACGTGGGATCGCGGCTTTGATACGGACGGCAATCAAGTGTGGGGAGCCACAACGACTCCCTATCAATATCGGTGGAGCGACATGCGCTAAATCGCTCATTTCTTCGTAAATTTTGCCAAGTCCTGTCGGTGAACCCTGTTATCGGGCAGCGATTCCAGACCATTGAACCTTCTTATGTCGGGTTCGGCGATAGGAGAAAAATCGGTCGGGGTCTTGGTAGGTGCAGTAAGGTGCGATCGCCACCTGTTCGGGCGATACCCCAATATGCTCTAACTGAAGCGCATTGACGCGGCGAACATCAAGGCGCACTCGTCCGGGTTGTGGGTCTTCTAGAATAGGTGAGTGGTCGAGCGTCTTCAGAGCATCCAAAATGTGAGCGATCGCGTCATCTTGAAGCTTTTGATCGACATTGCTTGAATCATCCCCCATCTCATGGCGCGGTGCGATATCCGCAACAACCGTTGCACCGACCTGTGCCGCAACGGTTGTAGATACCTGATAGACCTCTCCGGCAATGGCTGGCCCAAGCGCCACCCGCAGATGCTCGATTCGACTGCCCTGATCCAAAAGCCGTTGGATGGCAACGGGAACAATTTTCTTCGATGTCCCTCGCCACCCTGCGTGAACAGCCGCTGCGCGACCTGTTGATTCATCGGCAATCAGCACCGGGACACAGTCTGCCGAGGCAGCCCATACGGCATCGGTGGCTTGCTCAGCAATCACCCCATCTGCTTCTGGCAATGGAACCTCTTGCAGAGGAGATGCATCAGCCCGATGCGATGCATCGATGCCTTGTTGATGCCATTCAGTGACTGTCAACACTGTATTGCCATGCACCTGTTTCACTCGATATGCCTGAGTGTTTGGGGCGATCGCCTCTACCAAATCAGATGGAGTCTGAGGCCACCATTGCTGCGAAAAGAACCCATGCCGCCATTCCTTGAGGAGATGACATTGGAGATAGGAATTCCCGTTGTATTCTGTCCAAGTCCACGGATGCATAGTGCAATTGGTATATGAAATAGGGCTGCTTATCATTATTACGATAACGCTACACCGTTCCTCTTAGAGAAGACTAAAACTCACCTAATTTTGTACGACTTGGCAATCTTCTCAAATCGACGACGACGGAATGAGGGTTTTGGTGGTTGTCCCCTACCGGAGGTGGGGGATAATCATCGAGATCATTTTTAGTCAACTGGAATCGGGGTTGAAAGACTTGCCCCAGGGAGAACGCTTGCCCCTTCATCTCGGATCGTTTTCGTCCGATCGCACTCGTCAGTAGGCTCTGGCTCCTGATTCACCCGTGCCAGCAGCGCCGACGCATTCAGCACCCTCTTCACTCACAGTTCGCCTCAGCGCGACGTTCCGCAATCAGGTCATCACACCAGCGAATGTCCTTCCGACACATATCGCCGCACCATTGCTTGAATGCTCGCGATGGCTTCGGGTACTCGCGGTTCTAGAGATCCCTCTCAAAGGCTGGCGGCGGCTCCGGCTCCAATGACTGAGGTTGGGAAGACAGCAACACAATCACTTGCACATCCGACCCGTCAGGACATTCTGGGGGCCACCAACTCAATTTTGCTGCCCGGCCCCCACCGTCACCCTCTGTTGCCGCGCTTTTAGCCTGACCCTTTCCCCGCATTGCGAACAGCCCATACATAGCCACTGCTTAACGCCATAGGGTCATATCGTGATGACACTCTATGATGGGTAGACACATGACTTGGCAAATTTCTCAACATTGAAAGGAAGAAATAAGGATTTGGGGCGCGCATTGCGCGCCCCAAATCCTGGTTCCTCTGTAAACTTTGCCAAGTCGTGTAGACATTGTTGCATCGGTAGAAGCCGCGTGACCATACAAGCATTCAACACAGGTTCATCTAATACGGACATATCTGAAATCAACGCAGAATCAGTTCAAGAGGCGATCGCCCGATTCACGACACCTATTGTTCAAGATGGCCGAACGATTCTTCCCTTCATCTCTTCACCAGAATGGGATTGGACGATTCATTGTGTTGACAGCACGCCATCGACCAATACAGCCTTGTGGCAACTGTTGCAGGACAATCAAATACAGGACAATCAAACTCAGAATTGTATTCCAGGATGTCCTCCGGTTCTCATTGCTCGAACACAGACGAAGGGAAAAGGCCAATGGTCGCGACAATGGGTGTCGCCCCCAGGAGGACTTTATCTCTCGGCGGTGTTGCCGTTCAGTATTCCGGTTCATGCACAACCTATCCTCACACTGGCAACAGCCTGTGGTATTGCAACTGTGCTAAAGGCTGCAGGATGTCCGGTTGATTTAAAGTGGCCCAACGATCTTGTGGTAGGGGGGAAGAAACTAGGCGGTATTTTGATTGAATCTCGTCTCCGTGGCGATCGCCTATCACAAGGGATCATTGGCATTGGCATGAATTGGATCAATCCAATTCCCGACACTGGAATATCGTTGCATGCCCTTATTGAAACTCAGCCTGTTGCAAACATTCGCACATTGAGTGATGTTGCTGCCTTGGTATTACTGGGAATTCAAGCTGGGATTATGCATTGGCAAACGCATGGAAGCGAGGCGATCGCCCAGGCTTATAATCAAGTGCTCGTCAACACTCAACAATGGATCCCACTTCCATCCGACGATGATAAGCAACACCCCAAACGACTCGGGCAAATTATCGGTGTTGATTCACGAGGACATCTCATTGTTCGTGTGCCAATACGCGAGGGTGATGCGGTCACTGACATGACGTTTGCCCCCGGAACAATTGCGATAGGATATGGTCAACATTAACCGTGTCATAGCTTTTGAAGTGCGACGGTTCAATTAAAATCTAATAAGTAACTCGACGTTATTAAACTGAAAACCAAAAACCCTGGGGAGCGCCCCTCAGGGAGGCTCCCCAGGGTTTTAAACGTGACTTTATTGATGCCTATCTACTGATAAGTGGCAGCGCGAATGATCCGGATATCCTGTATTCATCCTTGCATCCTGGGGGCAGGATACTGTTGATTCATGCAGGACGTTTGAGTTATGTACCAAACGGTAGTATCGTCCAACGGCATGATGGATTTGATAGCGTGATGGGGTACATTGTCCTAGTGGTTGTGTACGTGTGCCATTAGGGTCAGTTGGTTAAGATGTTTCCGCACAAGGAAGTATCATCCACAATCTCCATGACGTGGATCTGTCATCAGACTCAGGTTGCACAAAGCGAAGCAATTCATCAATGGTTGAGAGGAAGGAATGAGACAACGCGCAAAGCAAATCATAGCGGCTCCTCGTGCAGCACTCATGGCTGGTGGCTTTATTGGCTTAAGTGCGATTAATGCAGTCGTCGCACCGATAGCGATCGCCCATGACAGTCTATCTGACGAATCTGATAAGAACACCCCTAAGGCTTCGGACAGCATCTATACGAGTCTTTCGGAGGTAAATTCTTACGACTCGGTTCTGGTTGATCCCGATGCAAAAATCACCGAACCAGAACGATTTGGTCCAGAAGCCGCCTCATCTGTCGTGCCTGTTGACTTATCAACGCTCTCGCCCGAATTTTCGGTGTCGGGGCAAACTCCTGATCGATATGGCAGCACCTACATCGACCCAACAGATTACGAAATCGGAGCAACCCAAGCACCATCTGTCATCCTCTCAGAGCGTTCAACTGGCTGTAGCACGGTGTTAGAGCAAGGCCAGGTTGTGTCTAATTCAATCTGTGGCCCGGCGGCATCCGTGAGCGGTGGTCATGGCAACTACAATTACTCCGAATCGGTCAATTCAGTGCGTGTTGGCCCCATCAGCGTTGGCCCCAACGGCATTCGTCTGGTTCGCAGCTTCAATATCAACGATTACTACAACAGAACCGAGCGACCCCGAGCGTTTTCTGGTGCTGGAAACAACCAGATGATGTTTCCTTTATCCATTCCTGCGCTGATCTCCTCACCCTTTGGATGGCGATCGCACCCTATATTTGGCAATGTACGATTCCATACAGGGACAGATATCGCAGCTCCCATGGGTACCCCAGTCGTGGCTACGTACTCTGGGCGTGCCACTGTAGCTGATTTCCTGGGTGGGTATGGTCTCACGGTCGTTCTTCGCCACGAAGACAACAGTATCGAAACCTTATACGGTCACCTGTCGGAAGTGTTTGTTCGTCCCGGCGATATGATTCAGCAAGGTGAAGTGATTGGCCGAGTGGGTAGCACTGGAAACTCGACGGGGCCTCACCTTCACTTTGAATTGCGGCAACCCACTGCCGATGGTTGGGTCGCTGTGAATAGCGGAGAGATGTTGCAAAATGCTCTCGCTCTTGTTCAAAGTGGACTGCAATTTGCCGACACAGCCTCCGAGGCATCCGACGAAGAATTACTCGCATTAAACGTCCCTGATTTTCTACTATCTGGGAAAAACGCCACGAAGAATAAAACTGCGAATGGCAACCTTGACGATGAGTTAAAACCTCATAGCAGCACCATTACTCCTAGTAACCGATAATATCTAAACAATCGGCATGAAATAGAACCAGGCAGTATTTGGGTCGTGTTGAGTCGTAAACGCCTATCTACTGATTCATTCGCTTACTGAGTTGTCGTCCATGGCGAGATCGAATAAAGTCTACCTAGCGAGTCGGTCATCTATTTGTGCATGCGTCATATCGGCTAAATGAGGGAAGCTCTAAACATCCGGCTGCCCACTTAAAAAGTGGGCCAGCGCGGATTGATCCGTCTGTTCTTCATGCAGCGAAGGCTATTTATCAGAATTATTGCGTGGTTCACACCCATAAAACGCCATGCCCCATCGGTGTCGCCATCGACCGAACAACACATCGAGGCCAGCTTGTGTTTAAAGCGTGTCCGATTTTATTGCCTCAAGAATGCTTCATCCCAGTTCAGCATCTTCAGTCAACTTAGCAATCAACTTAGGGTTAAGGACGTCTTGTGTCTGTTCTTGTTTTTATTCTTGGAGCATCAATCGGCAGCTTCTTGAACGTAGTGATTTACCGCCTGCCTGCGGGACTATCTCTCGTGCATCCTCCATCTCGGTGTCCTCGCTGCGAACATCGACTAAAACCTTATGACAACGTACCCATCATTGGTTGGTTGTGGCTCAAGGGTCGATGTCGCTACTGTCGAACGGCGATCGCCCCCCGGTATCCCCTTGTTGAAGCCGCGACGGGTCTGCTCTTTTTGGTAACTTTCTGGTCATTCGACTCGCTGCCCACTGTCTTTGGCATGTGGGTCTTCTTGAGCTGGCTGCTAGCACTGTCACTGATTGATATCGATACCTTGACGTTACCGTCCCAACTCACCAAGTCAGGATTAGTGCTTGGCGCTTTATTTCAAGGTACGTTGGGTTGGCTCGACGGTCAGCTATCCGGTGCAGCGCTGTATGTCTTTGGCAGTGTGATCGGCATGGTGCTCGGCCTTTGGTTGTTTGATTTGATTACGATTTTTGGCTCTGCTGTTTTTGGGCAAACAGCGATGGGCGGTGGCGACGCAAAGCTAGCGGCCATGATGGGAGCATGGTTAGGCTGGAAATACCTCTTACTCGCTTCCTTTTTAGCCTGTTTTTTTGGGGCACTCATCGGAGGAGGAGCCATGGTATTTGGACGAATGAAGCGCCGACAACAGATGCCGTTTGGCCCCTATCTTGCCCTAGGGGCTGCCATGACCGTGTTTTGGGGAGAAGCCATCATCGCGACCTATCTGAGTCTTTACTTCCCTCCTTAGGTATGAAAATTAAAGCCCTGAAGTACTTTCCGGTTCTATTTCATTCCTGTTCCTGAATGAGTCTGAGCGCTTACTGCCTGCCCTTGAGGAAATAAGTGGTCATATTTCCTTTCCCTTTGATGTGAACAATGCCGCGCTTTTCAAAGAAATAGCGATCGCCCAAATGCTCCACAACGTCGTCTGTGACTTGGATACAGTTAGCGACTCCTTGAGATTCCATGCGGCTAGCAATATTGACCGCATCCCCCCACAGATCATAAATAAACTTCTTGCGGCCAATGACACCAGCAATGACAGGGCCAGTGTTGATACCAATACGAATTTGAAACAGCTGATTTTTTTCTTGGCTGAGCTGTTCCATCGCCTTGAGCATATCCAGAGCCATGTTGGCGATCGCATCGGCGTGATCATCCCGTTCCATGGGTAGGCCCCCAACCACCATGTAAGCATCGCCAATGGTTTTAATTTTCTCTAGGCCGTGCTTGTCTGCCAGAGAGTCAAAGGTTGAGAAAATATTGTTGAGCAAATCAACAACGTCGTGCGGAGGAATATTAGCAGAAATTTGGGTGAACCCAACGATATCTGCAAAAAGCACCGTTACATCTGCAAAGCTATCGGCGATCGCCCGCTGATTCTCCTTCAACTTACTGGCAACCACTTGCGGCAAAATGTTAAGCAGGAGTCGCTCCGACCGAGCCTTTTCTGCTTCGAGCGATCGATGCGCCTGTATCTCTGCCCACTGCAATCGTTCCGCCAGGTAAACCGACAAATTACTGATGCAGCAAAACCAAAACAGATACAACAGCTGCTGAGAGTCCCACAAGAGTTGATCCGCAGGCTGTAGACCCAGCACTGTATTCACCCCATAGTAATAGGCAAACGTTCCAAGCTGAGCGACGAGGTGAAACGGCCACTGCACGGGAATTAGCGTTGCCTGCGTTAAGAACACCAGCGTCCAAGCAAACAATCCAGGAAAAGCAATGCCTTGAACGGTTGCCCAAATTTGTTCAACTAATGTGACTGACCACGATGCACCTAAAAACAGAAACTCAGGGTATCGACGACCTAAGGGTGTTTGCTGCAAGCACATGAAAAGAATGAGTCCCACTTCAGCGATAATCGCCATTGGGAACCAGTGGGCATCAGTTTCAGGCGATCGCGTCAGAACAAAGGCAATCCTCAACACAATGAATGTGAAATAGGCCATTACCGCGATGCGCAATCCTAAGGTCAGTCGTTGCGACATGAACCGCCGCCGCCATGCCCGAAAACTAGGAGATGAATCAATGTATGGTTGTCGGCGAGGCGATGCCTGACTCGCGATCGCACTCTTAATGGACGTAAATCGGCCCACAGCCGTTGCCCTCACACTCTAGTTTCGATTGAATGACTCGCCAGTCGGTCGCCCAACCTTCGTCACATACCTTCAGAAATCCCACAACATTGCAACAGCACTCAAAATCGTCATGGATTGTTGGCAGGATAGAGACTTAACTATATTCACGCTGCAGATCGAGCGATCGCTGAAGCTGGATAATCTCATCCCGGTGAGCCGTTACGATGACTTCAGTTTGCGCGACTTGAGAGGTTTGCCCGAGAGGTTCTACTTGTAACGCAACCTTTTCAGGACGAGCTGAGCGTTTCCAATAAAAGACTCCCGCAACTGGAGATATCGTGACAAGCCCCAGTGGGAAGGGTGAGGAACTTGGAAATTGGATGACCAGCACAAGGGCAATGCATAACAATCCAGTTGCCGTCAATGTTGACAAAAAGATTGCCAAAAATAAACTTGGACGCACAAATCCCTCAAACGTCACCACATTTTTCTTTTCATCAATGTTAATGATTTTGTAGGCTCGCGTCGTGAAATAGGTCTGCAGTTTTTCTAGGAGCGGTTCTTGTGACTGATTTGCAATCAGATGAGCCACTTCAATGCGATCTTTTGTCGATGCACGAATAAAGAAAAATAACCCAACCGTAAGGAGGAGAGTTAAGAAAAAGATGGATGGCAAAACAGGTATTGACATAAGGATGGGCGATCGCGCGCAACTGTGAACGAAACCCGGATGTCACTATCACAATGTGACGATGACAACACCTCATTATTTTAGAAGAATCCGGATTAAGAAACTCTTTAACTCCTACACAGTAGAGTAAAAACCATAAAAGCTAAGCCGAATAAAACGGATAGGGGCGGTGTCGTATAACGACACCGCCCCTATCCGTTTTATTGTGGGCATCACAGTCAATGATGACGATTAACTTCACTTTGCAACCACGGATCAACATCATGACCATCTCGACGTTTTAACTCTATCTCAACCAAAATAACTTGCTCCGATCCTGGAGGAGCAGGCTTTTCGTGAAACAGAATTTCAAATTCGGATGGATCGTACCCCCGCTCCCGGAGCCAGTCTTCAACTTTTGGCGCTGCAAAAAAGGACTGCCCTTTCTCAAATAAACGGTTAATTTGCATGTGAAGCGAAAACGGATCGAGTCTTGGCATCATCATCACCTCACGGTAGATTGCACAGGAAACTAGGGGAGATTCTCAAGATAGCTCCATGTCAGAGACAAGAAGTAGCTCGTCACAATTAAGAACCAAATTCACAACTCTGCGCCGCCCGCTGCGCAAGCGTTCAGGGTTGTATGGGTTTTACAGTTGATTGTGACCATCTACTTAAAACGTTCTTATTGAGCCGATGCCTGAGAATCGCGCTGCAAGTTAAGCAGTTCTTCGGTAATTTGTTCTTGAAGAGAGGGGTTACTGTTCCTTGCTTGAGTAATCTCGTTAAATCGACCGACTGAGAGATTGTGGCCTTCAACAACACTGATTGAGTCACTGCAGAACTGAACAACCATGGCACGAATGTCTCGATTCATGTCTCGAATACTCTCTGGGTTGTGGCATGCAATGGCCGGGAGCGTCTCTACATTCAGTTCATTGGCAATTTCTGACGATCGCTGCTGACGAAGGCTCTCAAGATCGAGAACAGACAGCGCATAATTCCGAATTTCTGTTGCGTCGAATGATGCTACTTGTTTGGATACTTGAGCATGAGCTGGCTGACCCATTACCGATAGGTGAGGAGCATTACCCGATAGGTGAGGAGCACTTGCAACAACTCCCAAGCACGTCAAAGTACTCAACATGATTGCTCGAATGACAGACCGACGAATACGTAAAAGAGCCAGGGGCAGTGTGTTAATCATAATTAAGCGTTTTCAATTGATATAAGTGGATTCTAAAGACCTTCTATAGCAACCCTAATCGGTGATAACTAACATAGAGTGCAACACCGCTACCGTCGCTTTCCCAACAACCAAACTGACACAGTCTTCAGAGCCGCTATAGTTATCTGAATTATTCTAAGCGAGGTAAGTTCCTGGCGTTACTTCTCTTGCTTAAAGCTTCCTGCTTTTATCGATACTCATCCGGAATCGAGATAATGGGTGCAACGTCATCATTGCGCCCTATTCTTCTACAGCCATAGCTTTATGGCTGTAGCGCACTAATTGTCAAGAAATCTATACATTACCAAATGACACATTTTCCAGGCCCTGTGCGATCGCTCCCAATATTTGACGGCCCATTTGATGCCTTCAAACTCAAGGCTGAAGAATGCGATGTCTTGTTTGCCTCCTATCCAACAGGAACCACAATCCCGCCACACACCCATGAAACGGATAATGTGGGGATCATCACTCAAGGCGAGTTAGTGCTCATCATGGATGGGCAAGAACGGCGATATGGCATTGGCGAGTGGTATCACGTTCCAGCAGGGGCGACTCATGCAGCTCGTTTTGAACAACCCACGTCCGAAATTGAATTTTGGTTCCATCGCCAACGGCCATAAACTTAGGACATATCTTAAGGAGGCGAATTGTGTTCTCACAACAATGCTCCTGGCCCATAAGCCATCAATAACGATGACGTATAAGGCGAAAGATCAGCACATCTTTGCTATGGAATAGGGTTCAAGTGCTTTCACATTGAGGATCTGAGGCGTTAGTGACGGAGGTTCGGCTTTTGCCACTGTCGTAAGCATCACATGAATCGCTAGAGTAGTAACTGTAAAGGATGTTTAAGCCATCTGAGTTTAGACGGTTTCTCAGCAGAGATGGCTAAAGCATTCGGGGTACCCTACGACGTTTAGACCGCGATCGATTCATCACGTGAGTGTTGGGACTCCCTATCAACACATCCAACTGCACATTATTGGATAAGTAACATCAATGAAAAACGTATCAAACTCATTGCAAGAAATGTTCGCTGGTGAAAATGGCGGCGCTAACGCTCTGGTTCAATACATCGACTCACTTAACCCTGAAACGATCGCCCGCCTCTCTGCTCCAACTCCTGAAGTTCGTCAAGCGATGGAAGCAAGCTTGAGCTCTTTGTTAGGAGGATTGCCTCCTCAAAATTTTGGGGTCACGATAACGACTAACCGAGAAAATTTGGGTCAACTTTTAGCATCCGCGATGATGAATGGGTACTTCTTACACAGTGCTCAGCAACGGATGACGATTGATCAGTCCTTTGCCACACTGACCGCAGGGACATCAGATGAGAAGGATTCAGACAACGATTAGGCGACGCATAAGTAGCTCGGCGTTATTAAAATACAACCCAAAAAACTAGGAAGTACTCCTCAGGGGCGCTTCCTAGTTTTTTGGGTTGTATTTTAAGGCGAGATTCTCGGCTTCAGTGATAAGCGCCTGGACGTCATTAAAACCAAAACCCTAAATCCTGCGCCGCCCGCGCAGCGGGCGGCGCAGGATTTGGAGGGATACGTTTAATTATGGCTATCTACTTAAGCCCAACATGGCAACGAAGGAATAAGGGTGTAGAAACGCTGAATCATGCGTAGCACTGAAGAATATAGCGATGTGCCTCCAATTCTTCGGCATCTGGA
>JBCCWF010000035.1:0-23478 GCA_039194035.1 Cyanobacteria bacterium P01_E01_bin.6
AAGACGTTTAATGATGGCCATCTACTTATTGATACCTACCTATTTATAACTACGTTGAGTTAAGGCAACCGACTCAAAGACAAGAGATTCTTTATGCAGGGTTGGTGCTTTCCCTGAGCCAGTATATTCCCATGCTGCTGCGTAACTAAAGTCATCATCATTGCGCTGAGCCTCACCATCAGGCGTTTGATATTCTTCTCGAAAATGACACCCGCAGGACTCTTCACGGTTAAGGGCATCGCGAGTCATCAGTTCGCCTAGTTCGAGAAAATCAGCCACTCGACCCGCCATCTCCAGATTTTTGTTTAGAGTAATGGGGTCTCCTGGAACGTTGACGTTATCCCAAAATTCCTGCCGCAAATTTTCAAGCGCCGTGATGGTTTGCTCCAGGGTCGTGTAATTGCGATTGATGCCGACAAAATCCCACAGCAGTTTTCCGAGTTGCTGATGAAACGACAGAACGGTTCTCTTGCCTTTGATATTGAGCAATTGTTCGGTTGATTCACGCACCGAGTCTTCGGCATCGCCAAACTCCGTGTGTTGAGTATCTGTCGAGCTGAGTTCTGTTGTTGCTAAATAGTTACTTAAGGTCGCAGAGATGACAAAGTAGCCATCGGCTAAGCCCTGCATGAGCGCACTGGCTCCCAGTCGATTGGCTCCATGGTCTGAGAAGTTTGCTTCGCCCAAGACAAACAAACCAGGGATTGTGCTCATCAGATGATAATCCACCCAGAGCCCGCCCATGGTGTAATGGACTGCAGGATAGATGCGCATCGGCGTCTCGTAGGGATCGTCGTTTGTAATACGCTGATACATCTGAAACAGATTGCCGTAGCGCTGGGCGATCGCCTCTTTCCCCAGTTCAGCAATGGCATCACGAAAATCGAGATAGACTGCAAGTCCTCCTGCGCCTCGTCCTTCATCGGTTACGCTTTTGGCATTTCGAGACGCGACATCTCGCGGTACAAGATTGCCAAAGGCAGGATATCGATTTTCTAGATAATAGTCGCGCTCTGATTCTGGAATATTCTGGGGCGATCGCCCATCATTCGCCTGTTTTGGAACCCAGACTCTTCCATCATTGCGAAGGCTTTCACTCATCAACGTCAGCTTCGATTGATAATCACCGGAGACGGGGATGCACGTGGGATGAATTTGGGTATAGCAGGGATTTGCAAAATAAGCTCCCCGCTTATAGCATCGCCATGCAGCCGTCGCATTGGAGTTGCGTCCATTGGTCGATAAGTTATAGACGTTACCATAGCCCCCAGTGGCCAAAAGAACCGCATCTCCGGCATAGCGCTCTAACTCGCCAGTCAGCAAGTTGCGAACAATAATGCCTCTTGCGTGGCCATCAATGACGACAAGATCTAACATTTCTCGTCGAGGAAAGATGTCGATGCGACCTGCCGCCACCATGCGCATCATCGCACTGTAGGCACCTAGCAAAAGTTGTTGCCCCGTTTGGCCCCTGGCATAGAAAGTGCGGGATACCTGCGCCCCACCAAAGGAACGATTGGCCAGTCCCCCGCCATATTCTCGCGCAAAGGGAACTCCCTGAGCCACACAGTGATCAATAATGCGATGGCTCACCTGCACCAGTCGATACACATTTGCTTCACGGGAGCGGTAATCGCCACCTTTGATCGTGTCATAGAACAATCGCCAGACACTGTCGCCATCATTGGGATAGTTCTTGCTGGCATTAATGCCCCCTTGGGCGGCAATACTGTGGGCGCGTCGAGGAGAATCTTGAATGCAAAAGCTTTTGACAGCGTAGCCCAATTCAGCAAGCGTTGCAGCTGCAGAGGCTCCAGCCAACCCGGTTCCCACAATCAAGATCGAATGCTTCCGTTTGTTGTTGGGGTTCACCAATTTGCAGTGCTCGGTGAAATGATCCCATTTGTCAGAAAGCGGCCCAGAGGGAATACGAGCATCCAAAGTCATGAGCATATAAGAATCGCAATGTTAATCGAAGCAAGCGGTGATGAGCCGTGATTGAGACGAGTAGAAACATACCCATCAGAGGCGGATGTCAACCCACCCATCCTGCCAAAATTGAGAGAGGCAGAAGCATAAAACCGGTGGCGATCGCCACCGCTAGTATCGTACCTACGCTATAAACCAACACTTGAGAGCTTTTGGTCATCATGCCGAGGGACTGAAACGCACTCCAGATGCCATGGCGAAGATGAAACCCCAACAATATCATCACTGCAACATAACCCACTGTGTTGAGTGGCCGCTGAAATGTTTCGATGACGAGTCGAGCTAAATCCCGAATCGGCTCACTCGAATTATCCGTCATATACCAAGGGCCAAACTTAAAGCTCATCAGATGCCATACCAAGAACATGCCAAGGCTCAGCCCAGTAAAAATCATCGTATTAGAACTGATGCTTTGCTGGCTCGGCTGCCCTGCCGACTGGTAGATGACATAACCAACGGGACGCGCCTTGAGTCGGCTGAGATAGATCCTGATGCCCAACCCCATATGAACCATAATTGACGCCACTAAGGCGATCTCGATGCTGATGACTAACGGCTTTACTTGATCGAGTCCATGCGCATAGTCGTTAAAGACCCCTGGACTGACAAATAGCAGCAGATTACCCAATAAATGAACAATGACAAATAGAACTAGCCCAAGCCCGGTCACCCCAGTCAACAGCTTTTTCCCGATGGGAGACTGAATGATAGCGAGGCGTTGCTTCCCGTTGTTATCCGTCGCCTGTGTGGGAAGAGCCTTCAGTTGTGTCATAGGAATCCCTTCGTTAATTCGCCCCTTCTTAAAATAAAGCCCTTTCCATACAGAGTCACTCATCTAGTCATGATTCTTACAAAGAGCGGCTTGTATTTTAAAGCGTTATTCTGGGGCGCGGAGCGCCCCAGAATAACGCTAAATTCTTCTCAACGCTCAAAGGGCGGTCAAAGGGCGATCGCTTTTCTTTTGAAGTCTTTCTTACGAAGCGAATCATCTCTTAAAGGCACTGGTAGAGTGATGGATGGAAAATTGACCAGCGCTCAAGCGATCTATAAGGACTCTATCGATATGCAAATCTTTCGAAATATCCTGAACGTCTTCATGTCCCTTTTCCTGCTGTCATTTATTTTGATTAATCTCAGCCGCTTGGCTCAATACTTCTTGCATTAGTGGGAGACATTTCACAAGGGTGATGCTCGGTAGCATCACCCGAAGACCTGAGATTGAGCGACCTATCATCCGTTGGCTTAGCCTCTGTCAACACGAGGTAAGGTATGATTTCCATTGTTGCGTTGGCCATCATGACGACATGAATCAACATGGCTCAACAACGATATTCTTAAATGTTTTACATTCCTTGATTCCCTGAGACTTTATGGCTGATCCGATTACCCAAACCGTGAGCGATCGCATCTGTGCTCACATGAACGATGACCATGCTGATGCGATTCTGCTCTATGCAAAAATCTACGGGGGCGTTGAGGATGCATTGGCAGCTCAAATCCTCAAAGTAGAGCCTAGCGGGATGAATTTGCTTGTGCAAACTGAAACGAGTACGGTTCCGGTTGAAATTGCATTTGACCACGAATTAGAAGACTCAGAAGATGCTCATCAGACGCTGATTTCAATGGTGAAAGAGGCTCGGGCGATCGCCGCTGCCACGAGGGACTAATGACGGCTGGTTGAATTTCATTGCCATTCCGTCACAGATACTGCTCATGTCTTGACGGAATGGCAATTTAACCCAACGACGACTGCGTCGTTAATCGTTTGTTTTTAGAGCATCTGCAGGTTTAGAGCCATCAAAGTTTGATATAGTAGAAAATCCTGATGCGGCGGCATCGCCAAGTGGTAAGGCAAGGGTCTGCAAAATCCTCATTCCCCAGTTCGAATCTGGGTGCCGCCTTTTGATACAAAGCATAGAAAGACGAAGTGATTGTAGATATACGTTAGTCATAAGGTTTCATCCGTTGACTGATAAGGGCTAAAGCATAAGTAGGGGCTATATAAGCCATAGTTCGGTTCGGCACTGTCGTTGACTTTCGGTCCCATCATGGCGCGATCGCAAAAGCTTGAAGACACCCTTGCCATTCTCAGAACAGTTCGCAATGACTTGAGCACTGCAACAGCAATCTCCACATTGCAGCAAGTGCTCAAAAGTAAGTTCTCGATTGCCGTTGCTCAAGCAGCCACGTTGATTGGAGATGCTGAGATCTATGAGTTGATACCTGACTTGGTGAAAGCGTTTGAGCGATTTATGGAAAAGCCTGAAACAACCGATCCAGGCTGCAAAGCGAAGGAGTATATTGCTGAGGCTCTGTACAAGTTGGAATTTAGTGATGAACGTCTATTTCTTCAGGGAATTCATCACATCCAGCTAGAAGCCACGTGGGGAACCCGTGTTGATACCGCAGCTGGGCTACGTGGAATGTGTGCCCTTGGCTTAGTTCGCATGAATTATCCCGACGTGATGGTCGAATTGGCAGATCTGCTAACGGATGGTGATCCATCAGCGCGGGCAACTGCCGCAAAAGCGATCGCCTATACAGCAAATAAAGAAGGGATTCCCTTGCTTCGCCTCAAAGCCCAAATTGGTGACGATAATCCTAACGTTCTATCAGAGTGTTTCATTGGATTGCTCACCCTTGATCCAGACCAATCCCTTCCCTTTGTTGCACGATTTCTAGAGACTCATCCTGATCCAGCCTGTGAAATGGCAGTGCTCGCTCTAGGTGAGTCACGGCTAGATACAGCATTTCCTATCTTGCAAACCTGTTGGGAACAGTCAAATGATCGGAATCTTCGCAGTATTGGATTGATGGCGATCGCCATGCTGAGGTGCGATCAAGCCATTGATTTTTTATTGTCGCTGATTACAAGTGGGCACCATGCGGATGCAGAGATGCACTCGCTGCATTGAAAATGTACCGACAAGAACACAGGTTATGGGAGCGTGTTCGGCAATCAATTGACCAACGAGGTGATGAGTCCCTGCATCAGGTGTTCAACATGTCAGGGCAATAAAAACCACTCAGGCTGGTTATTCGTCTGGCAGTTCAGGAGCTAGTACGCTGTCGTTTTCTAGAGATTCCACCGTGCCATCGTTGACAGGTCGAACAATTGTTGAATCGTCGTCGTTATTCTCTAGTCTAAAAATAGCGTCCAGAGCCTCTTCTAGGGTAGGAGCCATAGCAATCTGATTTGCGAATACAACAATAACTCTCGCGAGAGTCGGGAGGCTGTTTTGTTCTGCTTCTAAATAGAGAGGCTCTACGTAGAGCAATGATTGTTCAAGGGGAATCACAAGCAGGTTTCCCTGAACGGCACGGGAACCTGCTCGATTCCAGAGAGAAATTTGTTGCGAAATAACAGGATCTTGATTGATGCGAGCTTCAATTTGTTCTGGCCCAAAGACGAGGTCTTGCTTGGGAAACGTGTAGAGCAATTGGGTGCCATAGCGATCGCCATCGGAACGGGCAGCGAGCCAAGCAATCAAGTTTCGACGCTGAATGGGTGTAAATGGTCGAAATAAGATGAACTCCTCCGATGACCCTGTGGGCAGCTTCATCGTCAGATAGTAAGGTTCGACGACCTGCTGCTCATTAGCATAGATTTCACTGGGTACCCGCCATTCATCCTCTCGGTTATAGAACACCTGCGGGTCGGTCATGTGATAGGTAATGAGGTGCTGAGATTGAATCTGATAATAGTCCTGAGGATACCGAATGTGTTCGTGCAATGCCTCGGGCATGGCACTGAGCGGCAAAAACATATCGGGAAAGATCTGCTCCCAGCTTCGAATGATCGGATCTGTGTCGTCAGCCACGTAGAATGCCGTGGTGCCGCTGTAGGCATCAATGATGACCTTGACAGAGTTACGAATGTAATTCAGGTCTTGATCAATGGGATCGGCATAGGGAAAATAGCTGCTGGTGGTGTAAGCATCAATCATCCAATAGAGCGTGTTAGGCGGGCTCTGAGTCAGCCCAGCGTAGAGGCGATCGCCCTCAACGTCTTGTGGATTGGATGCGGTAATGTCAGCCACCACTAAATATGGATCACCATCAAATTGTAGAAATGGGGCAATCTCCCGAACTCGGTCGCGAATATTGCGGCGATAGAGCAGCCGAGTTTGAGGGGTAAATGATTGGTTTAGCAGCATTCGCCAGTCCCTGAGATGATAGGCAAATATCATGCGCTGCCAAAACTGTGCAATGGAAATGCCCCCACTGCCGTCGTAGATGTTGTATTCGTTTTCGTTCCCACTCGGAAAATCTAACTCACGCACCTGAGTTTGAGTCATCACGTAGGTGTCGGTCAGTTCGCCGTAATAAATGCGGGGATTGTTGACGGGAATGCTGCGGCGCACTGCATCCGTGGTCGCGATATGGTCGATACCGCTAATGAAATAATCAGGCAATCCATCATCACCTGCGGTGTTAACCGGGCTCATCGTGAAGCCATATCCGTGGGTGTAGATGAGATGCTCGTTTACCCAGGTTTTGGCATCATCAGACAAATCTGCATAGTTCAGCTCACGGGCAGAAATCAAGACTTGGCGGCGTTCAGATTCTCCAGTGTGAGACGTGAGGGTATAGCGATCCACATCTGCATCCGGAAATTCATAATAGAGGCGAATGCGTTGAAGCTGTCGATTCGTTTCGAGGAGGGGGCGCGCATCCCATATGCGAATGTTGTTGATAGTCAGAGCGTTGGACTGTAGATCCTCTGCGGTCAGGCTGGCTTGTGGATCAAACGTTTCAGTCTCAATGTCATCTAGGCTTAACGCATCCCGAGTCAGGGCAATCGTTCGTTCAATGTAAGGCGTTTCAAATTGGAGTTCATTGGGCTGAACAATCGTCTGCTGAACGAGGGCTGGCAGAAGTGTCGTCGCGAGTGTCGCGATCGCCCAATAGGCAAGGACACCGCCAAATAACCAAACGGACGGGGATCCCAACCTCCCTGTTGGAGGTTGGGTCGAACGGCTCAATGACGAAACCACCGAACGGTTCGTCGATAGGGGTTGAATGCGTTGTTCTGTGAGGCCAATCGGTGAGCCTATGGTCGATCGAGGCAACTCGTTGAGGCGTTTAACGATGATCGGTTTCGTGGGTTGCGGTTCAGGAGATGAATGGATGAGCTCAGGAGATCTCTTAACCCACGTCCTCATCACTAGGCCATAGCCAAGTAGAACCAAACTAAAGATTATCGCGATAATGCTTAACGCGGTATATACCGGAAGCTGCACCGTCACATCTGTGTAACTTGCGCCATAGGAGACACCCTGAGGCGAATACAGGAGGTTATACCGCTCGACCCAATACATGAGGGCGATCGTCCCCATCATGCCACTGCCAATACCAGAGAGGTGACGCAGCTGAGACGCTGTGAACCCTGAAAATTTCCCCTGGCTTAAACTGTTGCCTGACAAGAAATAGAGCAATACAGTCGATAGCAGCGTGACCGTACCCAGGCCAATGAGCCAAAAGCTCAATAGGCTCCAAATCGGCAGCTGAAAAATGTAAAAACTAATGTCTTTCTGAAAGAGTGGATCGGTTTGCTCAAACAACGTTGGATGAATCGATAGCAGCACCCTTGGCCACTGTTCCGTCATCACCATCCCAAACCCGACGGACATGATGAGGGCGATCGCCCTCAATATCCAACGGGGATAAATCAACATCCCGACACTCGAAGCAATCACAAGAATCAGCAACTCAGGTGCTTGACGTAATTCTCGAAAAAGGTGCCAGACAGCACTGAGATGAATACTAGAGGGAACGGGAAAGGACTGACGATCGGCACTAATGCGAGGATGCCAATGGCTGACTGCAATTTGGCTGTGGTAAAGAACCACGATGCTAATGATAAGGCTGATAACCAATGTCAATGGCAGCAGTAGCCAAAGATTGAGAGCGCTAAGAGATGATGAATGAAGAGCAACATTGGAAGACGAAACTATTGGTTCATTTGAATAGGGTTCAGCCGTCTGCCAACGCCCCCGCCGACCCGATGACCGAGTATGCGCTAGATGAAGGTTGCCGAACAACATTCCAGCACTGACCACAGACGTCAGCATAAATAGCCCAAACCGAATCCCGAGTCGCAGACGAAAGACCTGGAGATACTGAAGTTCCCGGAACCAAAATGCCTCTGCAATTAAATGAACAACGAGTTGAAGCCCAATCATTCCCGCGACAACCCCTGCGATCAAACGCCACGATAAAACGTTTGGAGTGGTCACACGTTTGAATAACTGGAGTAGGTGAGTTGTGTTCAGCATACCGAATGACTTACATCGCAGCGGAGGAGCAAGGACTGAATTGAAACCACCCAGAAAACCTGGTTAGGAAGTTGCCGTTAATAACCTACTGGCATCAGGAATGATTGTTGTCGGGGCGAATGGCTATTCACCCTTCCGGTTGGTGTGCTATTACCTGTACCTCCCTTCGATCGTTATTCCTAAAGAGTAGCTACATCTACAAATATGATCTTAAGCCAGTCCACGATGCTTTAGATTAAGCTATTTCCTCATGACTTAACGGATACGTAGCCTAAACGAGTTGAAACCCCATGCTAGGGGTCTTTTTCCGCATGAGATCACGTGCCAATGCATGTCACGATGTCTGCTCTTAAGTACCTGGACGTCATTAAAAGCAAAAACCCAAGTCCTGTGCCGACCGCTGCGCGGTCAGCACAGGATTTGGAAGGATACGTTTAATGATGGTCATCTACTTATCTGCTTATGGTGACAAGAGAACAAGAGGCAACCTCTAGATATCTAGATATTTATGTTCTGGAGAGATTCAAATGGAATGATCGTTTCTTCAGCGATCGCATAGGCTTGGGTTCCAAGTGTCAAACTGACTTCAAATCCTCCTGTAAATGCCCCAAAGGAAGGCAATGTGAGGCGATTTGCCTGTTCTTCCAGGTAAAAACAGGGCAGTCGCAGATCATCGAGTCGGGTTCTCAACCGAATACAGGGATGAATATGCCCACAAATATTTAATCGCCGATGCCCTTGTTCCTGATCATTGGTGCCAAACGGTTCAGGCTCGTGACTAAGCCGAACTCCTCCAATATCAACACTGCTGGGATAACAGTGAATCAGCAGGTTTTCCAGAGCGTCAATCAGGTTACGGTCGTGGTTGCCGATGATCAGGTGAATGTCGGTGTGAGCTGCCTTCACAAACTGGATCCAGCTGTCAACAACTTCTTCAACGAGGGCAAAAGGAGAATGAAAGAGATCTCCCAAAATAAAGAGATGCTCAGGTTCTAGCCGCAAACAAAGAGTCTTGAGTCGATCAAGACTCTCATGATTCACTTGCTTAGGAATCGGTACTCCAAAAGCCTGAAACGTTTCCGATTTCCCAAGATGTACATCAGAAACGAGAAGACTCTTGATCGAGTCTATGAATATTGCTTTTTGAGGCAAGAGCTGAACCTGAACACCATTTACATCCAAGCAATAAAAACCCTCGTCTTGCACTAATTTATGCTGGCTCCTTGCGTTTATCGTTACTCATCTTAAACCCAAACCATATCGGGAACTACCGTTCACAACCTAGACGAGATTTAGCTGATGCATTGGGCGATCGCTGTAGCAGGAGTCATATCCCGAAGTATTGATTCCCAATGCATTGGGATTGAGGATGCTCGCTCAACATAACTCAATCTCACGTCACACGGATTGAGCATTAGACTAAGCGCACGATAAACGGATATCGAAACGAAGTATCTGGCTTAGAGAACGAGTGAGTAATTGCCCAAATCGTTAACCCCCAGTGAAGTGCGTAGCCAATCGGCCCCAAGATAAAAACTAACAGCCCCAATGTGATAATTGACAGGATGACAATCACAATGCCCCAAAACCAGACGTTGAAGTGAAAGTTTATCGCTTCTTTGGCATTAGCCTTGACAACCGGATCATCCGATACAAACAAGATTCCGATGGGGATGCTGATAGAGAGAAACAGTGTGCTTAAGAAGATGGAACCGTGACACAATGCCGACAATAGTTTGCGCTTGTCTGAATCGTAGGCCTGAGTTGGTTGCATAAAAACCTCCTTACTCAAATATCTGATATTTTTCTTGGAGCTAACGTTTGGAGCTAAGGTATTGACTGCTTCAGCATTGAAAATAATTCATGTTTGACTATCCATATCTGACTACCCATATTGGACTGCGATCGCCAACAAACGTGTAATGCTTCATTCAGCTCAAAAATCCTTCTCCAATACCGTCATCGTAGGTGAAGAAACGTCCTGGGCAAATACCGGATTTCCCCACCATCTATGAGTACACCATGAGACTATCAGCGCTTCTCCAGTTCTCTTGAAGCCTTTTAACGAGGAGCAGCTCCCCGTGCTTATGAATTGTTGACATTTTTGATAAATGGTAGCGAAAGCTACAGAAATAATCTAAGATCGTATCAACAACATCAATCTAATACACAGAGACTGAGCCATGGCAACAGCACTATACACCCACTCTCCGGCGATCGCCAAACAGCACGTAAGCAACATGGCAGCAAGCCTCGAACGACGTATTGAAGTCGCGCGCGCCAATAACGATAATCCTTTACTTGAGCTTTTGCTTCAAGAGAAAGCAGAGCTAGATTCATTACCTGGACAATGGGTGTATGCACCCCAAGATATCTTTGGTAGGGTCAAGTCCTTTTGGAAGCAGATGATGCAGTCTATTGAAAATGCAAACAAACTGCATGTCGAGAAAATTGTTGATGGTTCGGGAAATACCTGGTGGTATGCCCATGATCCACGGACAGGGAAGACCCAATGGGCAGAATCTGAGTCTGAAGTTGTCAAGTGGATTGAGGACAATAACTTAGGCATTCATTAATTCATGGGTTCGTAAACTCATGGGTTCGTCATTCTTAAGAGACACAAACATGGGAGGGGACGGTCATTGACCATCCCCTCCCATGTTTGTGTCTGTCTGCCAATATTCTTGGATGAGTTACATGACTTGGCACTATGGCTATTGGGCGATCGCCCAATAGCCTTTTCAGGTGTTGTCACACGTGCA
This sequence comes from Cyanobacteria bacterium P01_E01_bin.6, assembly GCA_039194035.1. Lineage (GTDB taxonomy): Bacteria > Cyanobacteriota > Cyanobacteriia > CAKZMO01 > CAKZMO01 > JBCCWF01. The sequence goes on from JBCCWF010000035.1 coordinate 11,030, forward strand.
GCAATCCTCAATCCTCTCCAAACCACTCGGGCAGTCAGCCTGTAGAATTCTTCGTCCAAGACCCTTTGTCAGGCTCATGTGACAGCGCAGACTCGCTAGACTACCGAGACGTTCGTATGCTGTCATACCTCTTCGAAAAGATGTCTGTGAAGAAGGTAATGATGCGGCGTTTTCGTGTCTTGATGTTGACACTAATTGACATGCCTGACTGTAAAAAGATTGGCCGCCCACCGGCATCAATGAACTGTGCATCAAGCTCAACTCTGGCAGGAAACGTGTAAACCGGACGGTTCTCTTGCTGATCAGGAGGCAGAGCATCTGAACCGATCCAGATCAATTCTCCCTCCACATCACCAAACTCGCTAAACGGAAATGAGTCAATGCGGACATCGACAGGCATCCCTGTTGCAACAAAACCAATATCTTGGTTCGTGATAAATACCCGAGCAATCAATGCATCGTCTGGGACAAGCTTAAGGACAGGTTCCTGTCCATTAATATTAATAAAGCCTTCTTCCTGGGCTTGGAGATCAAAGACAATACCATCGATGGGAGCGCGGATTTCCTGATACCCCAGCGTTAGATTTGTTTGCTCAAGCTGGCCAGATAGTTCAGTAATTTGGCGATCGTTCGCGACAATTCGCTGAGTCAAGTTACTATCAATTTCGGCAATCCGCTTCTCGTTATCTGCCATCCGGTTCAACAGATCGCTTTGAGTCGAGGCAACCGTATTCGTTGACTGCTCCTGCGCCTGGGCAATTTGAGCCTGTACAACGCGTCGCTCTTGAATCAATCGATCAAGCTCTCCACGACTGTTCAGAACTTCAACTTCTTGTCTCCGACGCTGAAGTTCTGAGAGGGCTCCCTCGTCTACGAGAGGCGTAATGTCATTTAAGATTTCTTGTTCAATAGCCAAGGTTCTATCTGTAGAAGCAATTTGTCCCTCGATTTGAAGAAGTTGTCGTCGCAATGCTTCAGTCTCTAAGTTGGCAGAGGAAATGCTTGACTGGGCTCCACTTTCCAACGCCCTGAGACGAACTTGCTGTCGGGGAGTCAGTGCTGAAACGTTCCCTCCCGTTAGAAGCGTTTGATATAGGAAATTTTCTTCCAGCAACGCTGAGCGGTCGGACGTGAGTAAGAGTACTTCTGGGGGGAGTTCTAGATCCAACGCAGATGGAATTTGCTCAGGGGATACGCCGCTGAGATGAGCCCGATAGAATTGATTCTCCTTCACCAGAGAATCTCTGACATTTGTTAACTGCAACAAATCCGATTCAGCGGCATCAGGCTCAAGACGTACCAGAAGATCACCTTTTCGAACCGAATCTCCATCTGTAACCAAGACTTCTTCCACGACGCCACTAACAGGTGCATCTACTTCTTGAACAGCGCCTTGAGGTTCAAGCTTGCCTGTCGCTTGAACAGCCTCTTCAATTTTGAGCAAACTCAATATCAGAGACAGGATCGTGACGCTGATGATGCTGATGATGATGGCATGGGACCACCGAGCTGTTTGCTTCAAAATGACGGGTTGATCAAACGCCTCAGCCCGAACCATTTTGTTATTAGAACCGTCCTCTTGAACTTGAGGGGCGTTCTCTTGAGTGGGGTCGGTAACGGCTAAATTAGAAGGCTGATTTCCGTTTTGAACATTGACAGCCTGGGTTTGCTGTCCGTTTGTTGCCGTTGGATCACGTGACTCTTTCATGGCTATGTCTGGGTTGCTGTTATCGGCAAGTAAATGTGAGCAGGAAACCGAAAAATAAGGAGGTGATGAAACAGATGTAACTCTTTCCGTTTAATCGCTAACAAACTTTATTGATAAACCTCTTCTAGGTTGGTAACTGTCGTTTTCCCCTCGGTAAAACGACAGTTCCCATATGGTTTGGGTTTAGAAGAGAATTGGTCACAAGCGCTGAAGCGCGCCAAGATACTTAAACCTGTGCTTCTTGCTGTTGATAGAGACAGTAATAGCGACCTTGGAGGGCCATTAGCTCAGAGTGAATTCCTTGTTCAACGATTGAACCTTGATCCATCATTAAGATGACATCTGCACCACGGATGGTGGGTAGACGGTGAGTAATAAAGAAAACCGTCCGCCCCTTAAAGGCTTCTGCCAAATTGATAGAGACTCGACGCTCAGTGTCGTAGTCCAGCGCGCGGGTTGCCTCGTCAAGAATCAACATGCGAGGGTTTTGTAGAACAGTACGTGCAAGAGCAATACGCTGACGTTGTCCTCCAGAGAGAGATGCTCCTCGCTCTCCAACTCTCGTGTTATATCCATTAGGGAGACCCATAATAAATTCATGCGCAACTGCCACCTTTGCCGCGTCAATAATGGCATCGGAGGACGCATCTGGCATCGTCAAGGCAATGTTTTCCTGAATGGTTCCCTCAAATAGCAAACTATCCTGGGGAACGATGCCAATCTGCTGACGCAAGGAATAGAGTTCGACTTTGCTGATGTCGTAGCCATCAACTAAAATCCGACCACTTTCCAGATCGTAAAGTCTGGGCAAGAGCTTGGTCATCGTACTCTTACCCGAACCACTTTGGCCGACGATACCAATGAATTTGCCAGCCTCAAACCCGACGTTGATGTTGTTGAGAACAGGCGGCCCCGATGTGCCGAAGCGGAAGGTTACATCTTCATACCTCACGGCTCCTTTCACGGGAGGCATCGGGATATTCATCCGATCTTCCTCGCTTGCTTCAGGAGCTGCATCCACGATGTCGCTCAATCGCTCAATGGATAGGGCTGTCTCTTGGAAGTTTTGCCAGAGTTGAGCAAGTCGAAGCAGCGGACTTGTCACATATCCTGCAATGATTCGGAACGCAATCAGCTGTCCTAGGGTTAAATCCCCCTGCAATACTAAGTAGGCTCCAACCCACAACACCAGCAGTCCCGATAATTTATTGAGAAAGCCACTGACTGAACTCGCCGTTGTGGAGATGAGAACGGTTTTGAAGCCTGCACTGACATACCGCGCATATCGCTGTTGCCATTGCCACCGGGCTCGCAACTCCATGTTTTGAGCTTTGACTGTCTGAATTCCAGACATCACCTCAACAAGGTAAGACTGGGTTTCAGCATTGCGTTCTGCTTTTACTCGGAGTTGTTGACGAATAAGCGGCGATGCGATGAATGCCAATCCAACAAACAACGGAATCGTTGCTAAGGATACGAGCGTTAACACCCAACTGTAAACAAACATGACGACGATATAGATGACCGAGAACACGGCATCCAATACCACTGTCAAGGCGGTTCCTGTGAGGAACTGACGAATATTTTCTAGTTCGTTAATTCGGGTGGACAACTCACCGACAGGCCGTTTCTCAAAGTAGCGCAGCGGGAGTCGCAGGAGGTGATCAATGATTTCTGACCCCAATGTCATGTCGATACGGTTTGTCGTATCGACGAACAAATAGGTTCGTAAACTTGTGAGCAATGCCTCAAAAATCGCAATGACCAACAGGAATGTGCCAAGAACCTGCAAGGTATCTTGCCCATTTTGGTTGATGACCTTGTCGATAATGACTTGAATCATCAAGGGATTTGCCAGTTGGAAAAGCTGTACAAAAAAGGAGGCAATAAAGACCTCAATCAGAACAACTCGATATTTTTTGATTGAGGGTAAAAACCAATCGAGGCCAAAGCGTTTTTGAGGGGTTTGTTTCGTCGGTCGCACCAACACCACTTGGCCAACGCGATCGCCCGTTTCTGTTTGCTCTCCCCACGTTTTTTTGAAGTCTTCAGTTCGTCGCTGAATGACCCCTATCTCAGGAACTGCGATGATCATGTCTCGCTCGCTCGTGTCATAGAGGAGCGCGAAGCCATCTTGCCATTTAATCAGGGCAGGGGTTTCGACACGACTAATAGAACTTGCAGGCACTTTCACCAGCTGGGCGTGGAGTCCCATCATTTCAGAGATGGCTCCACATAGTTCTAAGGAAACGCCACCAATCCGCTCAGACTGACTGACCATCACGCGTTGTACAACGTCTTTACGGAATGGCATCGTGAAGAACTTGGCAATCATCTGGAGACAGGCCATCGCGCCATCTCGTTCTCCTTTACCCCTGACAAAAGGATAATCTTGAGGAGACTTGCGCTTACCCGCTTCATCTTGATAGACCGATTGTCCTAGTTCGGGAGGACGGTCGGGTGCTAACGGGATGCCATCATCCGTTGTGGCAGTCGCCGCACCATGTTCGTCTAGGGAAACAGTCGTCTGAGTAATGGAGGGAGGCGGAGCTGCAAAGATGGATTCACGAACACCAACGAGACGAGCAGGGTATGACCCGACCACATCTAAGGTGGCATTTGGATGATTTTGAACGTCAATACGCGTTCCAACAGACATGTCGGCGATCGCCCCACCTCCGCTCACAAACCAGGCTCGCCTGGGGTCAAGTCGATTGAATGGGGTGCGACCTTTAGGAATCATCGATACGACGGCATCGGCCTGTCCGTGAAGAGATAATTGCTTTAGGTCAGCTTCGCCAATGGCTTGACGGTGAATCTCCTCTCCAATGAGGTCGAAAATCTCAAGCAATGGGCACTTATCACGAAACGCCGCTGACAATGCCGGTTCCGACTCCAACATGGTCAAGAAGTCCAAGGAGGGCATGACCAAACAGATGGTTTCGGTAGAGGCGATCGCCGTTTCGCACGGAACACCTCGAACAAGACCAAGCCAGCCCAACACAGCACCAGGCTGAAGAAGTTGAAGCGTAATGGGCTTTTCTGTCCGGGGATCATATCCTAAGAGCCGAGCTTGGCCCTGATAAAGAATGGCGACCTGCCCAGGCATCTTGTCTTTCAGAAAAATGGCCTGCCCCATGCGATAGCGAAATAGCTGAAGCTTGCTGGCTAGCGTCTTGAGTACATCGTCCGACAATTTGTCAAACGGTGGCACACTCGACAGAAAATCTTGAATACTTGTCTTTGTATAAGTCATGAGGCATTGAGGCAGACGTACAGATCAGTGAACAGGAGCTATCAAGGGGGCGGAATAGGAAGAAATCTTCGAAACCGGATCAGGGTATGAACTCAACATGAAAGTCTCTTGAACGAGGGTAACCTCTTAGTCAGATTCTCATCAGCAATTCATGTTAGAGAGCGGTTCGGACTTCATGTGCAATGCTCAGGTCAGCCAAAATTTTGAGTGGTGACATGCAACTGGGCAGAACAACCGTTAGGGTGCTATGGATGTTGTTTTCGAGTCAGTTGACTCTGCGTCAGGATCCTCGGAGGATACCAGTACTGAATCAGGAAGGGAAGAACTTTCCGCAGATAAATGAGCGTTGCTGTTTGTAGAGGTAGTGCCATTTGAATCAGACGCTTGCAACCCCTGAAGTTGTTCCTTGATCCATTCATTAAACGCTTCATTGAGTAGTCGCTGGCGCATCGCTTCATCTAATTGTGCAGGGATGAATCGCTCTAAGCGCACAATGACAACCCATTCTCCGACACGAGTAGGAGGACACAGCTGACCGGGTTGGCTAATGGAGAGCATATGAGCCAGAGAGGGATGGGGCACACTGAGTTCGACTGGCCCAATCAAGCCATCGGTCTGAGACTCGGGCCCTTGAGAATACTCACGAGCTGTTTCTGAAAAGCTTTGTTCACCTTCAGAAATTCGGAAGTATAGCTCTTGGGCGATGCCAATATCCTTCGTGCGAATCAGGGAATAGATAACTTTATCAAGGCGTCCCTTTTTATCTAAAAAGTAGGATTCTAATTTTGGGCCCCACTTCTCATTCTTAAATTTCTCAATACGAAGCTCTCGGGTTGCAAGAGACTGGAGCTGCGTCTCACTCATCCTGTAGTGGTTTAACCACGCTTGCCGATTTTCTGGTTCAACAATCTGATTTTGTTGATAAAACGCTTGATAGGTTTCCTCTTTTTCTTCTGCGGTACAGTCAATGTCCGCAATTGCTTCATCGATTAATACCTCTTTTAGAAATTGAGGCATCATTTGGTACCCGGCCAGCAGTGGCAGGATGTCGCTAGATGCAACTGTACGTGTCCCGATTTTCAACATGTCAGACATTAACTCAAATCGTTTCTAATAGCGTCGCACGGTAGATAAGCAACAGCGGCACAGATCGGCAACCTAGCTAGACTAACTAGCCCACACCTTCTATTACTCGTCTGCTACTCCTTTCATCACCCAATCTTTATAAACAGAAGAAACAGAAGAAATTCCTTAAAATGAAATCTTATGCAATATGCCATCTTTACTTTGCCCCAACAGTCGTCATTTTTCTCGTTTTCTTTACAGATAAACAATCTTTACATGTCGCAAATAGGCGCTACGTGTTTTGGGAATAACGCTTACGTTCTTCATCCAATGCTCTGAAAATTTGGAACGATTCCTCGCCGTCAAATGTGTCCCATTGTCTACACAACTTGGCAAAGAGCATTCAAAACATGAAAGTTAAGTCGAGTCTCCACTCTGGGGAGTGTGAGCGACTCGTTTTATCGTTTTCCCACGACCGATAGATGTTGATGCGCTCGATAAATTCGCGAAAATAGAACCGACGCTCTGCTTCAGATAAATCGAGCCAGAATTGAGGAATTGAGACTGTTTGGGCGATCGCCGTTAAGTTAACCGGGGGGAGTTGATCCTGCTTTTGTCGAAGAGTCGCGATTTCTGTGCGAATGCTGTAGATTCGCAAATCAGCTGTTTCAGCATCCAAAATACCTGAAGCCTCAAGGGTTGGGAGTTGTCGTAGGATCTCTTCCTTGGCTGAAATCTGCTGTTGAATGCCGGTTTTAATTCGATCGAGATCAGGTAGCGTTGCTCCGGATACGGCCTTAGGCAAGTCGGTGCAAATGTGCTGGATCGTCGCATCCAAAACCTGTTCATAGGAAATCGACTGGCAAGGAGCACGATGAACGTCTACTGGGACAGGGTTCTCATCTGTCGAAACAGGCATTGGGTGAGAGTGTCGTTTTGTGCGGTACGGACAATCCACCGGAGTGAGATACAAGTATTCTTTCGAGCTACCACGAGAGGTTGTGCGCGTAATTTTCATAGGTGATTGGCAGATGCCGCATTTGACTAATCCTGCCAAAGAGCGGGGGGCACTGGCCGTTCGAGCAGGCAGCTTCCGGTTGCGTCGCAGGAGGCGATCGACCTGTGCGGCTTCGTCTCGGGAAATGATGGCTAGATGCGTGTCCGGAACGATATCTCCATTTTGATAAGCCAAGTCTCCCCGATAAACTGGACTGGTTAACCACCGCTGTCCAGTTGATACTGATATAGTCTTGTTGTATTTCTTGGCTAAGTAGCGGACACTGCCTCGCAGTGATCCATACAACAGAAAGTGTTCAACAAAATCTTTCACCACTGGTGAGGTGCTGCGGTCAAGTGCGTAGCGATCTTTGCCTCGACGATAGCCATAGGGAGCTTTACCAGGTGGCGGTAACGCCTTAACTCGGTTTCGGGCGTGCCCCAATCGAATTCTCCGTGCATTCTGCTGCTGGTGCATGGTTTGGAACAACGCAAGCAATGCAGCGGGATCTGTCTCAGCATCGGCTCCATCTACTGGTGAATCAGAGTCCTGTTGAGTGAAAAACTCCGAGCCTGAGTCAAGGGAAACGAGGGTGATGCCCAGTGCGTAAAATTGCTGGAGTCGATCGCCCACTTCGTCAATGGTGTTGCCTAGGTCATCTAATCGTCGAAGCACCACTTTCTGAATCCTTTGAGTGGATGTTTCCGATGACATTGTGCTGGCATCCACACCACTCGGAGATGTCGCTGGAACCTTGCAGTCGTCAAGCAGCTGATGAAGCTGGAGGCGATCGCCCAAATCTTGATAGACATGTGTAATCCTGTCGCCTTCCATCTTCAACCACATCTGTGGATCAGGTGGAGACTCAAGGAGAGGTTCGCTGTAAGAATAGGCAACCGTTGTCATGGCGGCAATCTACTTTTCAGGATAATTTCGACTTGGAGATTGCAGTCGTGACGTTGATTGTAATGGAAGGGGTGTCATGAGTCGTTCTACAGTGAGCCAAATTAAACATCGCCAACACGAGTTGCAGTATTCCACAATTGCTGGAATCGCACTGTCACTCATGATATGGGTTGTGAGTTGGGCGATCGCTCAGCCTGCCTATGCCGATTTTTGTCGAACGATTAACCAGCACGATATTTGTCTCCTCAGGGTGAAGCGGAGTGCGAAAAACCATTGGGAATATCGGGCATCAGTACGGATTGATGGAGAAAAAACGCCTGTAGAGATTTATGACTGCCGACATCATGTTCGGATTCGTCGTGATGGAGCTCGAGAGCAATTTCAAGCCGATGGGGCAGGTTCTCTTATCTGTGAACTTTTAGGCTCATAAAGCATTCGGCCATCACGCAGCAGCTCAATCGATGGTTCTGATCATAACTTGGCAAACTTCTCAACATTGCAACGAAAAAATGAGGGTTTGGGACGCGCGTTGTGCACCCCAAACCCTGGTTCCTCTGTAAACGTTACCAAGTCGTGTCTGCTCACTTCCCTGATTAATGAGGATTTGGGACGCGCGTTGCGCACCTCAAATTCTGGTTCCTCCGTAAACGTTGCCAAGTCGTGTCTGCTCACTTCCCTGATTTAGGAAGTGTAATCGTTGGAAAGTAAGGTGGTAGATTGAATCAAGGAATCTCCAAAGCAATGTAAAGCAATGTTGTGAGAAGCATGTAGCGGATCTGGGATCACGAATTATCACCAACTTGATGTTGCTCAAAGCGTACTAGCCCTTGCGGAGGCATGATGTCTAACGAACCCATCTCACACTCACCTGATGAGTCCAACGACAGCACACTAGAACCAGCTGAATTGGACGACCAAGATATGACTGCTCAACACCCTGACCTGTCAGACGCGATCTCTTCAGAAACAGCGTTACCTATCGCTGACTCATCAGTTAGTGAATCGTTATCAGAAGACTTAGCAGATGCTCCCCCGATTCAATTTTCAGAAGAGGGTGATTTAGGAGTGGGCGAATCTGACATGAGCGAATCCGAAATGAGTGAATCTGAGATGAGTGAATCTGAGATGGTTAGTGAATCGCTCTCTTCACCAGAATCAGATCATATTGATATCACTGATGAGGATCCCGATGCGATGAGTGATCCCATTGTGATGGATGATTCCGAAGTCATAGATGATTCCGAAGTGATGGATGATTCCGAAGTCATAGATGATTCCGACGTCATAGATGATTCTGAAGTGATGGATGATTCTGAAGTGATGGATGATTCCGACGTCATAGATAATCTCAGCGCACTTGACGGTTCTGAAGTGATAGATGATCCCGAGATGATGGATGATCCTGAGGCGATCGCCGAGTCATTTGATTCCGATACTGTTGAAGAGACAGCAGAACCAACAATCGGTGATGATGCCGAGAGTTTTCCAGCAGCGGGATCATCACTGGATTCTTCTCAGGAAACTGACCCGTCAACCTCTTTCATTCCTCCCCCATCCAAATCTACTGCACCTCAATCCCAGCCTGCTGCAGAAGGTACATTTGGGCGAGTGAAAGCGGCGGCTGTTTGGGTTCTACAAACGATTGCCCAGGGATTGGATTGGTTGTCTACTCAACTCAATACCGAAGCTGAATCAGGAGACCCATCAGCAGGCGATCGCACAGAAGAGAAAACCCCACCTCAAGGTGCAGCCAAAAAGATCGAGAGCATTATGGCTCAAGTCCTAAAAACTGTGATGGTAGCGATTACGGCAACGCTATCAGTTGTCGTAACAGGTGGTCTCAAACTGCTGGGTGCCGATTCTCAGCCAGCAGCGTCTGCTGACTCAACAGAATCTTCATTGATTGGAGGACTTGCATCCACCGTATGGGGAGTCGTGTGGCCTATCCTCAAGCAACTTTGGCGGTTGTGGCGACGATTACTTGCCATTTTGCGAAAGCGCTTACTGCCAGAACTAATCAAGCCGTTGTCCGATGTAACGCTAACCATTTTTGCCATCATCATTGTGTATAGTTTCTTGTGGCTTACGTCGTTGATTTCTCCAGGACGTCAGCCAGCACCTTTGGCACAAACAAAAGGTGTTGATACAGACTCTTCTCCAGTACTCGTAGCACCAGCGAAGATAGCTTCTCCTAATGAAAAACGAATCGCGATGATTCAAGAAAAAATTGTGGACGCTGCAAGTCTTTATGGAGATGATTTGGTGCAAACTGTCCAAGTTGATCCCGTGGGCGATCGCCTTTCTGTGACTGTTGGTTTTGACTGGTATCGACTGAACACGTCTCAGCAAGACCAGCTTTCACAAGCTTTACTGAAACGTTCTCAAGGATTGGATTTTCAAAATCTTGATGTTCTCGATGTTGATGGCGTGCGCGTTGCACGTAGTGCAGTCATTGGCTCAAAAATGATTGTGTTTGAACGCACCTCCGACGTCGTTGTGGAGCTAGACAGAATTGCTGCCGAAAAGGCTGCCGCTGAGCAAGCTGCCGCTGAAAAGGCTGCCGCTGAGCAAGCTGCTGCTGAAAAGGCTGCCGCTGAAAAGGCTGCCGCTGAAAAGGCTGCCGCTGAGCAAGCCGCTGCCGAGCAAGCTGCCGCTGAAGCATTAGCCGCTGAGCAAGCTGCTATAGAGCAAGCAACAATGACTGAGGATATGACTGTTGAAGAAAGCAGTTTTGAAGAGAACAGACCTGAAGAACTATAGTCGTAGACACGTTAAATAGGGCAGGGACGGTTTTGTGTGGGCGCGGAGTGCTAACACAAAACCGTTCTAATCAAATATGGCAACAGCTAAGTATCTAGACGCAACTAAAACCAAGACCCTAAATCCTGTGCCGCCCGCTGCGCGGGCGGCACAGGATTTGGAAGAGTACGTTCATTATGTCTAGCTACTTATTAACATTAGACACTAGGAATTTTGACGTAGAAAATCTTGAATTTAAACTGTTTGGAAATTGTCTGAAATGAATAATGAGTTCAGCATTGGGTATTCATCTGAGCCTAAACATACATTTATTTTCTAAACGTCAATCAGCGCCTTATTTCTACAAAACATCCCGTCAGCTAAAAGCAGATTTCCCAGGTATTACGACTTTTTTACACGCAGCATTAAACGTGTAATTTTCAAGGGTCAACGCGTAAACTGGTACAGGGAAAACTTACAAGTGCTACCTACAGTCTCTACAGTCGAAGGGTAGCCCAATAGGTTTTAGTTGCATGGCCATTATTTATACGAGCACTAGTGACTTACACATCCGGTGTAGTGATTAGAGTTCATCCGTGAATGGTGTTCATTGCACAATCACAAACGGCAAAGAGATTTTATCCATTAGGTTTTGGTCTCTTTTGACATGTTGGGGTGACAAAGAAAAGAAATCTTAGGTAATGATTGTCTCCAAGATGATTTTTAGTGATAGTCATTGAGGTTGCAAGACCTTTTTTCATTCATTAGGTCGTGAGTTTGTAGACCATACTTAAGGTTCTAAGTCTTTCCCAGTGTCAATTGCCGCTGATTTAGGTGATATCGCTTCATGTACGCCAGCGTTGAGAGAGAACTATGACACGTACGCTAAAGAAAACAGAAATTGGCATGGTCGTTCTACGGCTTGTCATGGGCGGTTTTTTTCCGAATGAGCATTTTGTTATCACTGGCACAGGTCAAGTGTTAGCTTCTCCAGAGGCTCGATCATTTTTGCGCAAGAATTTAGCGTGGATTGAAGCGCATCAGGATATTGGCGATCGCCCTAACGTCGATCACGCATAATTTTTGGCACTGGATGGTTATGTATCTAGTTGCTGTTTTTGCCGATATTGTGTGAATGCACAATTGTGAAACATCTGTAGTGATTTCTGAACAATTGCGAAGAACTGACATATTTTGGTAATCCTACCCTCATCTTTTTAAAAAGCCGAGGAACATGGACATGGATATAACGGTTACTGCCAGTTGCCGCACCCCTACTAAAAATCATGTCGTAGGTTTAACCTGCTGGACGATTCAGAAGGGATATGGCAATGGGCAATGTTCACAGAAGGCAATTATTATGGCAAATATTTCTCCTCAAAAAACCTCTGAGCACTTAGATATGCTTGAAAGTGCAGATGTCACAACAGGAGCTGTCTATCGTGAAGAAGCTCAGGATGTGTTGGCTGATCCCGGAGTGAGTCTTCCTGTTAAACAGGCGATCGCCGATAAATTAAATCACGCGAATCACTTGCTAGAAATGCGAACAGTTATTGGTGACGATAGTTATTAGGGCATTGTCACGGCTTGTCTGTTAAGGCGGTGTTCTTCCCGGCTTAAGTTATGAGCCTTGTCAAAAACGGTCTTGTCGATTCAATAAAGTGAAAAAAGCTATCTCCTAGTCAATCTTGCTTGGCAAGATTGACTAGGAGATAGCTTTTTTTCATTCTATACTGGCGAATCAGAAGCCTTCATTTAGATAAGTACCTGGACGTCAT
>JBCCWF010000036.1:0-23368 GCA_039194035.1 Cyanobacteria bacterium P01_E01_bin.6
CCCCCCCAACCCCTGGTTCCTCTATAAACTTTGCCAAGTCCTGTGATATAGCAATTCAAGATGAACAGTGACCTGTTTCGTGATCTGCCCCCCTATCACAGTTCACTATTCATTTCACAAACATTGAGGACTTAGCGGTTCTGGATATGCTCTCCTGCGATTAATTAGGAGTACATCAGAGTTGTAGAGGAAGATATTAGCAGCTTAAGACCATTGACATTCTCAATGGCAACGATGTGTATAGAGCAACAAGGATGCAACACTGGCTCATACCAGGCGCTTCGGCAAGTTTGTTAAAACGTAACGGATTTGCGCAGAATGCGAATTGAGCAATTACGCTAAAGTTGCAACACTCATTTATTTGGGCATCATAATACAGTAAGTTCAGGCATTGTGCGAAATAGCTTCCAATACACAGTGGCGATCGCCACTTCTCTCGTAATTTCAATAGGTGTATCCCTCATTGATTATTGAGTATGGTTGGATGATGACAACCTTAAGCTCTGCAACCAATCGCAAAAATTCATCATTCAGATATAATCGCGTGGAAATCTCTTGAGGTTTTTCACTTTTTACACAAACCCTTACATCCTTTGCAGGCGAGCATCGAGCTATGTTTAATGCAACAGAACTGTTGATTGACGACTTCGTAAATAAGCTAAAAGATGGCTACCATCGCACATACGGTGCATGGAAGACAAACTACGAAGACATCATCGGCTGGGTTGGTTCGATGGCACTAGAAAACATCGCTAGAAGCGATGCTCTGTATCACAACGTAGAGCATACAATTCTCGTTACGCTCGTCGGACAAGAAATCCTGCGAGGAAAGCACATTCGTGAAGGAGGCGTTTCTTGCGAAGATTGGCTTCACTTCATCATTTCGCTGGTTTGCCATGATATTGGCTATGTCAAGGGTGTCTGCCAAAAAGATCGCAACGGTTGGTACGCCACTGGCAAAGGCGACGAGATGATTCAGCTGCCTGCAGGTGCATCAGACGCAAGCCTCACTCCACATCATGTCGATCGAGCAAAGCTGTTTGTAGACGAACGGTTTGGAGGACATGGTCTAATTGATGCAGAAGAAATCAAAAGAAATATTGAGCTGACACGATTCCCTGTCCCTAAAGCTGAAGATCACCAAAATACGATTAGTTATCCGGGACTTGTCCGTGCATCTGACTTGATCGGCCAATTAAGCGATCCCCGCTATTTGAAAAAAATTGGCGCTCTGTATTACGAATTTCTTGAAACTGGTGTTAGTCAGGCATTAGGCTACCAACACCCAGGTGATTTGCGAGACAATTATCCAAAGTTTTACTGGCATGGCGTTTTTCCTTATGTGAGGGATGGTCTTGCTTATCTGGAATTAACGCAGCAAGGCCAGCAAATTATTGCAAACCTATATTCCAACGTCTTTGTTGTTGAACATGAACGGTTAGAGCTGAAAGATCCGACGCTGATGCATGCTGCCAGTTAACTTGCAAAACAGCATGCATCAACTAACGCTGCTTAGAAAAGAAGGCGCTGCATAACACTTATGCAACGCCTTCTTTTCTATAGAGAAAATCTTATCGCTCCAGATTTATCCAAGACTTACGCAGCAAGAGACGTTACGTGAATAGCCGTGTAAAAAGTTCTCAATTTGCATGTATCGAAGGCAATGAAATGAATCTTAGCTCTTTATTCTTACAGTGTTAGAGACTGGGGATTAGTTTCAATGAGTGCCGCTAAATCTTTCAAGAATGCGGCTGCATGCGCTCCGTAAATAATGCGGTGATCACATGTGATGTTGACTTGCATTTGACGACGCACGCCCATCAGTCCATTGTCCATTGCCACCACCTGAGGGCGTGATGCACCAATCGCTAGAATGGAGCCTTGTCCAGGAGGCAAAATAGCGTCAAAGCGATCGACCCCAAACATGCCGAGATTCGATATCGTAAAGCTACCTGTGCTGTATTCATCAGGTTGTAGCTGCTTTGAGCGCGATCGCGCCACGAGATCACGCCACGTACGAGAGAGAGAATAAATATCCATTTGGTCCGCTTGGCGCAGTACCGGAGTAATCAATCCCCCATCATCCATGGCTACTGCAACAGCTACATTAATTTCTTGGCGATATTGAGTTCCCTGCGGTGTATAACTTGCGTTCAAAAGAGGGTGCTTCTGTAAGGTGACTGCAACGGCTTTGGCAAGCAGTGCTGTCATCGTGACGCCCTTCGACTTAATCTGCTTATACAATGCATCTAAGGTATCGGTTGTAATCGTATAACCGACTCTGAAAGCAGGAGCCTCCATGCTCGACACCATTGTACGAACAACGGCTTGCTGCAGTGTATTAAAGGCTGCAACCTCTCCCAACTGAACTGGAGGAGCTGTAGGAGAAGTCAGTGATGGAGCTGATTGAGTCCGGGTAGGAACGGCTACCGGAGCCACAGTAGGAGATGCTTTCACACCTCCTACCGATGATGATTCAACGTCAGCAGCCACAATTCGTCCATGAGGCCCACTACCTCGTAGATTCTTGAGATCAACATTGAGTTGCTTCGCCAGTTTCCTTGCGCGAGGAGATGCAATAATTCGCCCATTTGAGACCGCGACGGGAGGAGCAGTAGTCTCAATTGATGCAACAACAGTAGCGCCGACAGAAGATGCAGCTTCAGAAGGTGCTTCAGATATGGCTGCGGAGCTTGACGACGATGCTTGTTGAGCTTGTTTCTTTGCAACTTCAATTTCTGCTTGAGTCTCGGCAATCAAGGCAATGACCTCGCCAACGGGCGCTGTCCCTTCAGCCGGTGTAATGATTGTCGCTAGAAACCCTTCATAAAATGCCTCGACATCCATGTCTGCTTTGTCAGACTCAACCACCAAGACTGTTTCACCTTTCTCAACTTTGTCTCCTGGTTCTTTGAGCCACGAAACAATTTTTCCCTCGGTCATTGTAGAGCTGAGCGCAGGCATGAACACTTCGTGAATCATAGAGTGGCTTCCGAATCAGACAAACGACAAGTAAATTATCAGACCAGAGAGCATTTTACCCTGTTCCGGAAGCCTTCGGCGAGATTTTGTTGAAGTCACCAAGCATGTTTTAGAAACCAAAACACAGGCCCTATACAACCGTTCTGGGTGAATCAACGTTTTATCGTCGACTTATCGTCGAACGCGACCGGTAAAACCCGACGCTTTAAATTGCTTGAGCTTCAAGGGGGTTGGCTGGTTGGCTGAAACACTGATTCTTAATTCAAATTCACTCTCACCAGGAGGAACATTATCGATTGACCCCAATCGAGTTCGATTTTGCATGACCGGATTGTTCTCTGCATCATAGACTCGGCCAAACACATCGGCATCGTAAACCGTTTTGTTTGTAGGGTTCGTTGCTTTCCCAGTGATGAGATAACAATTGGCTTGTTGACTGGAACCGGAAAGTACTGACCCTGCTGCCATTTCGGCAGGACATTCTTTGTAATCTAAATCGGACAACGTGAGCGGAGTCAACGCTGAAGCTGGAGAAATTGACATGAAAGCCATCGATAGCCATAGACAAATAGCAAGGGCGATCGCCTTCAACGGTTGAGGATGAAACACTTGATGCAGCATAGAGATTTTATTCTCAGTCATTCACAGCGGAGCAACACAGATGAGTTGAGATAGGGCAGAAAAGCAAGACGCTAACTAAATCTCGCTTAGGCTGAGAACTGTCGTTTTCCCTGCAGGGAAAACGACAACTCCCGGTATGAGTTTGGGTTTAACGCGGTAATTTGCTTGACATGGATCAAGCAGCGTCTGTCATTATCACTCTTCCACTATCCAAGGTCTACCACTTAGTTTACTGCGGAAATTTAGAGAATCTTTTTGATCCCCCTTGCAAACTGCACCTTGCAGTCTCACACTGTAAATGAGCAATAAATAAGGTTAAAAAGCAGTTAAGGGGTTTTTGTGAAACGAGTTCTTTCGATCATCCTGGGTGGGGGAGCCGGAACCCGCTTATATCCTTTGACCAAGCAGCGTGCGAAACCCGCCGTTCCTCTTGCAGGGAAGTATCGCTTAATTGATATCCCAGTTAGTAATTGTATTAATTCCGAAATTCTCAAGATTTACGTACTGACGCAATTCAATTCGGCTTCCTTAAACCGTCATATTGCCCGGGCATATAATTTTTCAGTATTTTCTGACGGATTTGTGGAAGTTTTGGCTGCACAGCAAACTCCTGACAATCCGAGTTGGTTTCAGGGAACAGCAGACGCCGTTCGGAAATATCTGTGGCTCTTAGAAGAGTGTGATATGGATGAGTTTCTCATCCTTTCAGGCGACCATCTTTATCGTATGGACTATCGTCTTTTCGTTGAGCGTCACAGAGAAACAAATGCAGATATTACGATTTCAGTTGTTCCAATCGATGAAAAGCGTGCCTCTAGTTTTGGCTTAATGAAGTTAACCGATGAGGGTCGTGTTATCGACTTCATGGAAAAGCCGAAAGGTGATGCGTTGAAGAAGATGCAGGTTAACACACAGGCATTGGGTCTTACACCAGATCAGGCGTCTGAAAATCCCTACATTGCCTCTATGGGTATTTATGTCTTCAAGCGCGATGTGTTGATAAATTTGTTGAAGCGCAATCTCGAACAAACAGATTTCGGTAAAGAGATTATTCCAGGAGCAGCCAAGGACTATAACATTCAAGCTTATTTGTTCGACGGATATTGGGAAGATATCGGAACAATTGAAGCGTTTTATAATGCAAATCTCACATTAACAAATCAACCGACTCCACCATTCAGTTTCTTTGATGAAAAGGCACCGATTTATACACGGCCTCGGTTCTTGCCCCCATCAAAATTATTGGACTGTCAAGTGACTGAATCAATTATCGGTGACGGTTGCATTCTAAAAAATTGCCAGGTTCACCACTCTGTATTGGGTGTCCGCAGTCGAATATCGGCAGGGTGTGTGATTCGGGATAGCTTGTTGATGGGCTGTGACTATTATCAAAAATTTGAAGCTAAGCAAGCAATCCGTGAACAGGCCATAGATACCATTCCCGTTGGAATTGGGCCTAACTCAGTTATTCAACGATCAATTGTTGATAAAAATGCTTGCATTGGTCGTGACGTACAAATCGTTAATAAAGACCATGTAGAAGAGGCAGAGCGTGAAGAACAGGGCTTTTACATTCGCAATGGAATCACGGTTATTCTAAAGAATGCCGTGATTCCTGACGGAACAATCATTTAAGGTGCTGCTGGTACGGTGCTGCTGGCGTTTTTCCATCTCTGATGAAACCCTTGGGATTCAATCTGCTGACTCGGACAGGCATAGCCTTATTTTCAGTTCAGGAGATCAGTGGTTGTGAGCGATCGCTCAATGGTCAATCTTTCGCACACAACCCTGAATACTCAAAAGTTACTCAACCTAAATCAAGTTGGGAGCGGTCGTTTGGGTTTTATTGATAATTAGTACTTTTGGTGTGTTGGCTTTCAAAGAGATTGAAGTTCCTGCTTTCTCTCTCATCGCCTTTAACGGTGTTCGCTCTCAGAGTGAGCATCATTTTGTGGTGTATAAATGAGAGTTGGGGCGTTTAAACGCTTAAAGAATAGAAAAGGGAATTCGTTAACATGAAGCTGATCTTTATTGGACCACCTGGAAGCGGCAAGGGCACTCAAGCATTACGTCTTGAGAGAGTAGCAGGAATTGTACAACTCTCAACAGGTGATATGTTACGTGCTGCTGTCGCTTCTGGGTCTGCCATCGGTCAGCAGGCAAAATCCATTATGGAAGCAGGAGAACTTGTGTCTGATGACATCATTGTTCGGATGATCCAAGATCGGATAGCCCAGCCGGATTGCGAAAAGGGATTTATCCTTGATGGTTTTCCAAGAACAATCGCCCAAGCTCATGCTTTGGATGTCATGCTTACGCAACAATCAAGCCGTCTTAATGGCGTGCTTGAGTTTCAGGTTGATGAAGGTATATTGATCGAGCGAATTTCGGGACGCTTTACATGCGCACAATGCGGAGAAGGCTATAACGACACACTCAAACCGACCAAGGTGGATGGACGGTGTGATGTATGCGGCTCGACTGAATTTAAGCGCCGCGCTGATGATAATGCTGAAACGGTAAAGACTCGACTAGAAGCTTATCGTGTTCAGACTGAGCCCCTGCTTCCATATTATCGAGACCAAAACATTCTCATGAATGTCAATGCGATGGACTCCATTGAAAATGTATCCAATCAGGTTGATGCACGCCTCATGCAGTGTCAAGCCTAATATGTGCTGATGTAATGATATACCCATCAATGTGGCAACTCCGCTCAATATCTCTTCAGTTTGGACGCTTGAGTCCTCAGGTTCTTGAGCATGTTTTGAACGTGGTTCAGAGAAGACCGTTTACAGCACGCTACGCTCTGTACCGGATTAAGATAGGGTGTCCTCTGTTTCAACTTACAGGCTGATGCTACAACTTGCACTGGTAATGCTGATCGTCATTGTGGGGTCGGCACTATGTTCTGGAACAGAAACGGCTCTTCTTTCAATCCCAGTCCTGAGAGTCCGTCAATTAGCTCAGTCGGAAAAGATGTCGGCGATCGCCTTACTCCAAGTCCGAGAACAAATCAATCGGCCCATCGCAACAATTGTTATCCTCAATAACATTTTCAACATCGTCGGAAGTATCCTCGTTGGCCAGGTCACGGCATCGGTTTTAGGAGATGGCTGGTTGGGTCTTGTTTCCGGAATACTCACCTTTCTCATCATTATTTTTGCTGAGATTCTTCCTAAAACGCTGGGAGAAAGGTTTGCGGAGCCGATTTCTCTGACCGTTGCTCGACCCATTCAAGTTTTGACTATCGCCCTTTCTCCTCTTGTATGGTTTGTGGAGATAGTAACAGCACCCGTGACTCAGGGACGACGCATCACCACAACGAATGAAGCAGAAATTCAATTCTTAACTAGCCTTGGGCGACAAGAGGGAATCATTGAAGAAGATGAAGCCGAGATGATTCAGCGGGTATTTCGGCTCAATGATGTCACTGCCTCTGATCTAATGACGCCAAGAGTGGCACTGACCTACTTATCAGGCGATCGAACACTTGCTGACGCAACAACAGATATTATTCAGTCTCAGCATAGTCGGATCGTTGTCATCGGTGAATCGATCGATCAGGTTATCGGCATTGTGCTGAAAGACGAACTCCTTGTGGCGCTGATTAATCATCGAGAAGATGCTTATCTGAAAGAGCTAGTACGTCCAGCCCGGTTCGTCCCTGATACCATTCGGGCAGACAAGTTGCTGAAGTCGTTTCAAGATTATCGAGAACATCTTGTTGTTGTGCTGGATGAATATGGAGGTGTTTCTGGTGTGGTGACCTTAGAAGATGTCCTCGAAGTGTTAACCGATGAGATCGTCGATGAAACCGATCGCGCCGTGGATATGCAGGCGATCGCGCGCCGAAAGCGGTCTGCTCTGTTAAAGGCGAAGGGAATCAAATCGAATTATTCATCTAGAAACCAGATGCAACAAGATGAAACCCCATAACTCTTTTATCTGGCTTGTAACGTAAGCCGGGAAAAATTTAACGGGATTAGTAGAGCGCTGCGTACCCAAAAATCCCGGATTACAACACAAGTCGTGTCGTGATCCCGAAAAGCAGGAAGGGAGATTCAGTGATCCCGAATCTCCCTTCCTGTTTGATCGATTGTCCAGTCGTAAATTAGCTCACGAATGCATCTTATGCACCGGGAAAAACATGGCTCTGATATGCATCCATTGGTCCAAAAGCGTGCTCACGAGTGCTGTAGTCAGCTTTATTTCCAGTCAATGTTTCGGCAAGCGCCTCGAAAGACTCAGAACGCCAGTTTCGCTCGTGGATTGGCTTCGTCTGCTCTCCACGAAAATATGCTTGAGTTCCGATGAGTGCAACAGCAACCCAGCCTGCAACAAAGAGTAGAACTAGTAGTGTTGTCATGGTGATTACCTCGTGTTTAATCCATTGTTAACGACATCCTTAACAATGGAATGTGATTTCAAAAAGAACGACGGGAAGAGAAAAGAATGATCGTCGCGTGCCTTATGTAAATAAATATAACAAATTAGTTACATAAAATCAATTTTTATTGACAAAACAAAGCGGATTAGTACTCAGCTCCGAAGTAGAGAGTCGTGAATTAACGACTCTCGACTTAGGAGCTGAGAAGCTTGAAAGATTGCTGAACTAGGATTTGAGGACAATTAATGCTGATGGAGTAATCACCGAACCTTGGCCTTGATGAGTGCCATGCCCAGTTTTTTGTCCGATGACGCTGCAAGCTGAGCAAGATTTAGACGGAGGTCACCTGATTGGGGTAACGACTTGTGGATGCGATCGTCTAAGAGTAGGACCTTGGTTGAGGCTTAGTAGCTTTGTTTGTCCGTTTTATCTGACCATTCTTCAAAAGCAGCGATCGCTGCTTTTGACATAAAAAGAATCATAGGCATATCTCGCTGATCGGGCGTTGAGGCTACTTGCTCATAAAAGTAAGCACTATTAAACCCAAACTGAGCTGCAGTTTCTTTCGTGTTTGCGTAGTATACGCGATCAAGTCTTGCCCAATATATCGCTCCCATACACATGGGACATGGTTCACAACTGGTGTACAGCTCACAACCCGGCAACTGCCAAGACTGAATCATGTCACAGGCTTGGCGAATGGCTGTCATCTCCGCATGGGCAGTGGGATCATTCATGGAGGTTACTTCGTTCATGCCTCGCCCGATGACACTGCCGTCCTTCACAACTACAGCACCATACGGGCCACCTTTGCCTGTTCGGATAGCATCAAGCGAGAGGGCGATCGCCTCTTGCATAAATTTAGAGTTTGGTTGAGGCAAAGCACACTTCCTTTATCAGCTCTCACTCATTCACTATAGCGATCTCCAATGATTTGTGGAATAGGTGATGGGCAAGGATAAAGATTGCTGTCGAATGACGTGAATTGAAGCAAGCTACACCAGGAGAACCGATTGGCGAGTCAGCGCAAGACGAGCAATTGAGAGCAAAAGAATAATCAAAAACAAGGCCAATCCAACTGTGCAGGCATAGCTAATCTCTAAATTTGTTGGATCAAACGCTTGTTCATAAACGTAGTACACGATCGTCTTTGAGCTATTCAGCGGACCACCACGAGTCATAATGTATATCTCTTCGAACACCTTCGTAGCAGAAATCGATGAGATGACAGCAACTAAAAACAAGTATGGTCGCATCAGGGGAATCGTAATATCGAGATGTTTCAGCCACCCATCAGAACCATCAATCGAAGCTGCCTCATAAAGCTCAGCGGGAATGGCTTGGAGACCGGCAAGATAGATCACCATGTAATACCCCAATCCCTTCCAGATGGTCACGGCCATCACACTGAACAGTGCAAAATTTGGACTCGTCAGCCATGGCAGTCCTTCCTTGGAGAGATGAAGCCCTTCTAGAACTTGGTTAAATAATCCATTTTCGGCATATAACCATCGCCACGCAATGCCTGCCACAACCATCGAAATGACAACCGGAGCATAGTACGTTACACGGAACCAACGCATCCCAGGCAAGGCTTGATTGGCCAAAATTGCTAGTCCAAGGGGAATCACAACCAAGATTGGAACAACAACAACCAAGTACAGCAGTGTGTTTCCTAGAGTTTTCCAAAAAATCGAATCCGTGAGTAATCGCTGGAAATTTGCAAGGCCAACCCATTCTGGGGGCTGAGTAATGTCATAGCCGTATTCCGTCAAGCTGAGATATAGAGCTTGAGCAGACGGCCAAAACACTGTTAACCCCAGGATGAGCAGGGCTGGAAGCATGAATAGATAGGGCGTCGCCTGGGTTAACCATTGATTCCAACTAGCACGGGTATCTGAATGATGTGGAGCGGAAAAAGGTGATGCCATGACGACAAGAGTACTATTTTTGTACTAATAACTGTAACGAACTCAGAACAATAGTATCGAACCCCTTGCAAACCTGTACATTTATTTTTATAGTACAAATGAACCAAACACATGAAGCGCTAGCACTGTCTCCAGAGGTTGCTGGTTTTACCCGTTGCTATTCCTTCAGGGGATTCATTTATGCAGTTGAAGTTAGTGCGAAAGTCTAAACAGCGATCGCGACGCCATCAAAAGGGGCGACCGGGTTGCGGTCATCGACCGCCGCGTTATCGATCGAGTCAACCCCATAATCCATGCCATTCGAAGTCCCAAACCTTGCGCCATTCTGCCTTCCGAAAGGCTCGCGGCATGGTTCTTGAAGCAATGTTTTGGTTGTTCGGGGCTGTCATCATTCGGCTCATCTTGAATGTGGTTATGACGGCATCGTCACAATTTTGGATGCTGGGTGTGGTGGTAGCTTGCTTGCCCGCCATGACGGCAATTTGGATGACCCATCTCTCTCCTCGGCAGGGATTTGTGTTGGGGTATCGATGTTTGTTGGTCATGACGGGGCTATTACTTGGCGGAAAACTGGGAGGAGTTTCATGATTACGACGTTATTTTTTGGCTTTGCATGGATTGCGTTTGTGATGTCTTGTGTCGTGATGTCTAGTAGAGGTGACAATAATGGCGAACTCTAATCAAGGTCGAGACAATAGTCGATCACATCAAGTCATTGATCTGTTTGACCCTCATCAGGCAATGCGGCGATCGCACGCTCAATCATCTACGGCGACCTTTGTTTCCAATCGAGAAAGTCGACCCTCTGTTGCAACCACTCATTTTCGTCCACCACATCATTTGTCCCAGCACTATTCCACAGGAACACCATCGCCTGTGGATTCAGGGATAGCACCATTCACCCCTGTCATTCAACCAGAGAGTCCTGTTTCGCAGGATCTTTCACAATCCAAACCATCGTCATCCGTCACTGAGGTGGTTGGAATAGCACGAAAAAAGCGCGCTCGACCATCTTCGAACAGCGGAAAACGAAAGCGTGTGGAATCTGCGCGCCGGAGTGGGCGATCGCCCAATATGAGGTACCTCTTAGCTGGGGGCTCTCTGTTGGCAGGTCTTGTTGTGGTCGGCGATGTGGGGACATTATTTGAATCCAACGCCGTCAGCCATGTCTGTCAGCAGGTGATTCAAGAGGATGCTGCTCTTTCGCGAGAAAACCTGTCTCGACTTATTTCAATTCCAGAGCGTGATGCGAAGTCTTCCGTTCGTGAGGTTTTATCAGAGCCGTATTGCGTTTTACCCAGTGTTGAAATTCGTTCAGGGGCGATCGCAGAACGTGAAGCCTATCCACTCGCATTTGATCCGCAAACATGGGTTGTTTTGTTGTACGAGGGAGATGAATATGCAGGGTATTCGTTTAGCTTCCAACCCTAGACAGTGGGCATGGTTTTGCTTCCTTGCCCTTGGCTTCACAGCCTGTTCGAGACCCTTGGAGGAGATATCGCCCCGCTATCTTGAAATCCAGCAGCAGTGGGATTTACAGCCTGGAAGTATGGTGAGCGGACGACGCATCAGTGGAGGATTGGGCGATATTTCAGTGGATTTAGCTGGCGGCAAAATTCATGCACCCTTTGATGGCAAAGTTCAGCCCTATGAGCAACATTGCCTCATCTACTCAACACCTGAAGTACCAGCCTACCTCTTTCGCCTCTGTGATTTGGAGCAGTCAAATTTAGGGACGATTCGACAGGGAGACATAATCGGTCAGGGAGACACTCTACAGTTCGCCGCATTGCGGAAGCAGCCCAGTGGCCAATGGGCCATGGTTGAGCCGTCAACGTCGATGTTGGAAAGTATTTTGGCAAAACCTTGAAGCTAAGCTAAGACGTTTTTCGAGATATTGCATCCCATACTTTTCGGAACAGATGAAGTCGTAGCAAATGAGCGACAGAAGCAAGAACCTGTGTTGTTTTTCCAGGCAATGAAAATCATGAACCCAAACCATCAAGGTCATCGACACTGGATATATCTCGTCACCGCAGGACTGCTCGGATTAGCAAGTCCTGCGAATGGCCAGGAGGCTTTAACCGAGGCCGATACGTCCAGCAAAATGACGAATGGCGGAGATGGCATTTCCTTTGATTTACCGGATGCATGGGAAAACAAATTGGGGAGCACTGCTGTTACTGAAGCTGCTGCTCAACCGATTGATACTCCAATTTCAGCTTCTCCAAGGGTGGAGGCGATCGCCCCTACTCCACCATCCGTGCAAACCAATGGATCCCTCGATAGCCCTGCGAACCAGGAACAACAACCGATAGAGACAGCAGCTGAGCCATCCCAGCGTCCTGAACGTCTACTGATTCCTTCAACGGGGTTTTCTCCGCCATCAAGTTTTTCAAAAAATGCATCTGTTCTCCAAGAGTTGCCACCGCCACCCCCTCGACCAGCTACGGAGATTGCTCTTGATGCGCTTTTTCATGGAGGTAGCGATTCTCTAGTAGCGATCGCCATTGGCCGCGCTGAAGGAACTCGATTACCAGATGGTCGGAAAACCTTTGCCTATTATGGCCGAACCAACACTAGCACTCAGGCATGGAGGATTGGAACATTTTCGTCTCCCGAAGAAGCAACTTCTCCCGAAGAAGCAGATCAACAGTATCTAAACCAGCTTTATCAACAGGCAACCACACTTCAGCAGCAAGCGATTGAGCAAGACCTCCAATGGAATGATGAAACTCAGCTCAATGCAATTGATGTTGCACATCAATCAACTGACGCAGCGTTGGGCAATGGAGGTTTTGTTAGACGACTGCAGCAAGCGCACACCATGGGCATGAGCGACTCAGAAGCAATTTTATGGGCACGAACTCGTTCTTTTCTTGATCCAGATACGGAAGAGTGGAATTCACCAAGGCGACCAAGCTCAGTGCAGGAGATTACAGATGACCAAGCTCGACGACAAGAGGCGATCGCCCAAGTCTTGGCCCATCGTCAGGAACAGCCGCCGCAACCCGTCTCAGGAAAAGTGGCTGTCAATCCGTTGACGCTTATCGAACAACATGAGGATGAACAGATAGGCGCGTTGTTATCACTTGACTTATCAGCAATCTAAGTCAGTCAGTCTTGGCTAGCATGCGGTTCCAATACACAAATAGCGTAGCGATTTGGAAGCGGTACGAGGGCAAGACCAACAATTTTTTAAGCCCTATGGCAATGCTATTTTCTCCCTGGGCACATTGAAACTAAAGCAAAGAAGAATCATCAGATCATTCAGAGATGCATTCTACGAAATCATGTGAGTGGCAGCGAGTTCTCGCCACATTCCAAAACATCTGGGGGTATGACGATTTTCGGCCACCCCAAGGAGACATTGTTCACAGCTTGCTCAACCAGCAGGATGCTCTTGTAGTGCTGCCAACGGGAGGTGGCAAGTCGCTTTGTTTTCAGCTCCCAGCATTGATGCAAACGGGATTAACTCTGGTGGTGTCTCCGTTAGTGGCGCTGATGGAAAATCAAGTGCACGAACTGCGGCAGCGGCGATTGCCTGCCAGGTTATTGCATAGTGAAGTATCAGCCTCTGAAAAGCGAAAAACTCTCTGGCAACTACAAAACGGTCACCTGCGGCTACTCTATCTTTCTCCTGAAACCTTGCTGAGTCCTAAGGTGTGGGAGTGTCTTAGTCGGCCATCACTGGTGATCAATGGGCTGATTTTAGATGAGGCTCATTGTCTGGTGCAGTGGGGAGATACGTTTCGCCCCGCCTATCGGCGCTTAGGAGCGGTTCGTCCAGCGTTGCTGACGTCAAAACCTGCTGGCAGCACAATGGCGATCGCCGCATTTACGGCTACTGCCGACCCCCTAGCCCAGCGCACCATCACCCAAACTCTCCAGCTTCGCAATCCAACGTCATTTTTGATCAACCCCTATCGAGACAATCTATCGCTTCAGGTGCAGACGGTGTGGACACCGAAAGGGCGACGAAAGCATCTGCTGAGATGTATTGAGGCTCATCCGAACCAGGCGGGACTGATTTATGTGCGCACGCGGAAAGAGAGTGTTGCTCTAGCCCAGTGGTTGATGGAGCGAGGGCACCACACCGCCGCCTATCATGCGGGACTTGCAGCACCAGAACGGCGATTGATTGAGCATCAGTGGCTCAATGGCAAGATGATGTTTGTGGTCTGCACCTCTGCCTTTGGCATGGGCATTAATCATCCATCCGTGAGAAAACTATAGCCCTCTTAAATAGTTCTACAAAGTAAACAACAACAAAAACAGAACAAGGATACTACAGAGTAGACTCGTAATCTATAGCACTTCAAGAGAGTCTATGAAGTAAATGAGGTGAGCTAAAAGAAATCGTCAGGATCTTCTGCTTTTGCCCAGAATAGTCCGCCTATTTCATTATTTGGGAATCTTCTTTGCAATTTAGCTTTCGCTGCTGTGAAGTGCGCCCCACTAGTCAAAATGTCATCTAGCATGACTAAGCACTTTGTCTCAGCAATGTTAGACGCAAGTGCTTCATCAATAGAAAAATGATCGTATATCTTGTGTGGGTTTCTTGATTTGCCTATGTGATGAGCATTGACATCGACAGTTCTATATATCAAGGGAGAATAATAAACTTGATCTAGAGCGTTGGATACAAGTTGGGCTACTTTGTCAATTCGGTCATCATAATCAGGATGTGTTGGAGTTTTAGAAGGTGGCATTGGAACCAAGACAATTGGAGATTTCTGTAAAGCCAGCCCATCAATGACTTCATTGGCAAATCTTTGAATTGCTCGTTTTTTGTAATGCAAGCGATGTGTTTCACTTGGACGTATTTTCAGGTTTGTTATTAATTGGTTGGTTTCCGAACAATCGAAACCTGCACGAGATGTATAAGTTCTCGCGTAGTACAACTTTAAGTTTTCGTGACCTGGGCAATGAGCAAGCCAATCTGTTTTGTCATCAGTTTTTCGCCAGAGAGGAAGCTTTGACATTAGTATTCGACTTAAGGATATCTAGTATCTCAGTACCATCCTCAATTTTAATCGCACCTTTTGCCAAAAACTTGTTTGGCCACTCCAAATCTTGCTCAAAACAAGATTTAAGGATAAAAAGTTTACGTCCTTGCTCAAAAGCAGCCTGTGCTTGAATTAATGTCCCGCTCGTATCTGATGCTTCAACAATTACTGTCGCCATGCTTAGAGCAGACATTGTCTTATTCCTTTCAGGAAAGAACCATCGATTTCTAGAATAGTTTTGTCGGGAGTACCGTACAAAAGGTACTTGGCTAACAATTAAGTAATTTCTGGAAAGCTCATTTTGCAAATCCTTGTTTTGTTTTGGAAAAGCATCATTTAAAGCGGTACCCATAACGCCAATTGTTCGACCGCCTAAAGCAATTGCTTCCGTGTGTGCGGCTGTGTCAATACCTTCAGCAAGCCCTGACATGACTGTAAAATCATTTTCAACAAGCAGCTTGGTAATTTTCCTGGCTCGCTTTAATCCATCCTCGCTTGCCTTACGAGCGCCAACTACCGCAACGGATTTAGAGGAAAGCAAGTCGAGATTGCCTCGATAATATAAGACTTCTACAGGGTGTCGAGCATCTCTCAGCCTTTCTGGGTACTCAAAATCTCTATAGAAAAGAGATGCGTATTTTTTAAATGAAAATATACTCTCTACTTCTCTCTCAATGCTTTGAATCTCTTCTGGTGTGAAACCTTCTTCGCTTACAACTGTTGATGGTAGGGCATGTTCGAATCTCTTGAACAGCTTTGCAAGCTGCGGATATGTGTTGTAGCGAGTCCAAAGTGCTTCATATGAAGAAATTTCTAAAGCAGGGCTGAAAGTATTGGAAGATCTTTCTGAGAGTTGACCAAACATGTCAGTTCCTCTGTCTCACGTAGCTCAAACAAAAGTATTCTAGAACCACTTTTACATAGATATAATCAAACTTTTAAAAGCCTCATTATATCCTCCATAAAATGCATTTGACAATAGGACATATAAATCATACCATAAAATAGTACATATGTATTGCAATAACTTTTCTTTACTGTAATTAAAGTAATTGACGTGAAGGTTCAAAAGGTTGTTCTGTCAGCAAAAGATCATGTCACCTGGATGTTGCTGGGTGATGATTTTCTGCCGATTGAGCCTGTTCAGGAATTCCTCGACTACCTCCGCAACATTGAACGTTCTCCAAATACCATCAGAGCATATGCTTTTCACCTCAAGCTCTACTGGGAGTACCTGAATAGCAGAAACATTGACTGGACTGAAGTGGGC
This sequence comes from Cyanobacteria bacterium P01_E01_bin.6, assembly GCA_039194035.1. Taxonomy (GTDB): domain Bacteria; phylum Cyanobacteriota; class Cyanobacteriia; order CAKZMO01; family CAKZMO01; genus JBCCWF01. The sequence goes on from JBCCWF010000036.1 coordinate 16,204, forward strand.
ATTGTTCAGCTTGCAGATTTTATGTCATGGCTTCGACTGCCAAGCTCTGAAAAGATTGTGACGATGCATGAGCAAGAAGCACGGAGAACAGAAGCAACTGTCAACGCCATATTGACTTCGGTGTGCATGTTCTACGACTTCCAGGAGAAGCTAGGGAACGCACCGCACATTCCCCTGTATCGCTCACAGTTCATGCCTAGACATAGATATAAAGGCTTTCTGCACCACATTACAAAGAGCAAACCTGTTCGTACTCGTCTTCTCAAATTGAAAGTACCCAAACGTGCTCCTAAGACTTTGGAAGATGGGCAGATTGAGCTACTTATAGATGCTTGTCAACGCGTAAGAGATAAATTTTTGCTATGCCTTCTCCATGAAAGTGGAATGCGCATTGGTCAAGCACTCGGACTTCGACATGAAGACATTCAATCGTGGGACAACGTGATTCAGATTGTTCCACGAAACGACAATACAAATGGAGCCCGAGCAAAGTCCTTGAACACTTATAGCCTAAGCGTCACGAAAGAATTGATGGGACTTTACACCCAATACATTCAAGACGAGTTCATGGAAATTCTTGGAGACGATTTGAGTGACTATGTTTTTGCAAACCTATGGGATGGAGTAATAGGAGCACCTATGACTTATAACGCTGTGATGGACTTATTCCGACGCCTCAAGAGGAAAACAGGAATCGCTATTCATCCTCATATGCTTCGACACACCCATGCCACAGAGCTTATTCGTCAGGGTATGGGAATGGCATTTGTCCAGAAACGATTAGGACATGCCAGCATTCAGACCACTATTGACACCTACGTTCATGTCACCGACGAGGACATGAAAGAGGCATACCAGGATTATCTTGAACAGCGAGATTTAGACAATGACGCCACAATCCGAAAACCAAACACAATTGACACTGATATCGGTTAACCAAAACCAGCCCAATGTTGAGCCGAGAGAAGTTAAATGCAATCACTGCGGAAGTGGCCATTTCATCAAGAAGCGCAAAAACAAGAAGGGACATCAAATATACATATGCAAGAGCTGCGACCGGACATTTGTTCACAATACCGATAAGCCTCAATATGTTGTCAATCCAGAAGCTGAGTACAAAAAGGATATTTGGGATTGTCGCAACCTAGGAATTAAATCAGAGGTTGGAAAGTGGGAATACAAAATTAATTTTATTGACATCACTCAATCCTGGCTTCTCGAAACTGCAAAAAAGTATGTGAAATTCGTTTTGAGTAGTCTTTCAATTTGTAGTGCAAACAGAAAAGTTGCAGCAATTAAGCGATTATCAAGGTTTTTAGCCCGCGCATATCCATCGATAGAACCACATGAAATCAATCGCTCAATCATGATTGAATTCTTGGTTGAACTTACCAGTCTTAATATATCTATCTCCACAAGAGCAGCGGAAATCGGGCATTTGCGAGGCTTTTTAGACATGAGCTACCAGAACCAATGGTTAAACATTTCAAGGTACTTAATTCGCCCTGAAGACTTCCCAAAACGTCCCAAACCACTTCCTCGATACATACCAGAAGATGTTCTTCGGCAACTCAATGAACATCTTGGTGATTTACCAGAACCAGTCATGCGAATGACCTTGGTTTTGCAAGAGTGTGGAATGCGAATCTCGGAACTACTCCATATGAATTCAGATTGCTTGCTTCAGGACAAAGCTGGTGACTGGTTCTTGCGATACTACCAATTCAAGATGGTTAAAGAGATTACTATTCCTATTTCCAGAGAAATTGTCCGCGTCATCCAAGAACAGCAACGATATATTCGAGAAAACCTCAACATCCCATACAAATATCTCTTTTGCGCGAATGAAAGCGGAGCACACAAAGAAGACTTCAAGGCAAGACCCAAGCCCATGAGTCGAAATGCTTATGCTCAGTACCTGAACCGATTAGCAAAAAATCGCAATATTTGTGATGCAAACGGAAAACTGTGGCATTTCCAAACACACCAGTTTCGACACACCGTAGGCACCCGAATGATTAACAACGGGGTGCCACAACACATTATTCAAAAGTATCTAGGACATGAATCTCCTACTATGACAGCAGTTTATGCCCAGATTCATGACCAGACGATGAAAACGGAGGTCGCCAAGTTTCGAGGAAAAGTTGTAAACATTGCAGGGCAGGTCGTTGAACCAAATGATATTGCAGCGGATGATACTGCCCTGCAATGGTTTAAGAAAAGCATCCAAGCACAGGCACTACCCAACGGCTCTTGTGCCTTGCCTACAATCTCTCAAGGATGCCCACATGCGAACGCTTGCCTGACTTGTACTCATTTCCGGACATCAGCAGAACATCTGCCAGAACACAAAAAACAATTGAAGCAAACCGATAAGCTTATTGAAAAGGCAGCTACAAATGGTTGGCTCCGACAGATTGAGATGAATATCCAAGTCAAATCCAACCTTGAGAACATCATTTCTGGGCTAGAGGAGGGTTCTGATGAAGGCTGAACGAAATACAAAAGGACTTCGCCAAAATGCTCAGAAAAAGCGTCAGGAGACATTTGAGAAGGTAGAGCAAGGTATCAAACAACTCATTAAAGAGAAACGGTCAATCACCTTCAATGAAGTTTCAAGGGCATCTGGCGTAAGCAAAGCATGGCTTTACAAAGAACCTGGCATCAAAGCCCGTATTGAACAGCTTCGTGCGCAGTCAGGCAATACAAAGGCTTTGCCAGTGAAGCAAAGAGCCTCTGATACATCCAAAGACGCGCTTATTCGCACATTAAAAGAGCGAATCAAAAAACTAGAGGTCGAGAATAGGGATTTGAGACGACAGAATGAGATCGCTTATGGTGAAGTCCTGAAGATACGTGAGCAGCAAAAGCTTTCAAAATTTGAGGACAAGGAGTCTGCAAAGGTCGAGTCTAGTGTTAAATCTGCTCAACTATGCAAACCTGAACCTGACAACAAGCGTGATCAGTTCCACTTGAGTCTTATTTCTAACGAGAACCTGCTTCACGAAGAATTGAAGTCGTTAGGCGTAAAGCTTAACTCGACACTCAAGCAGCTAATTCAGAACACCCCTCAAGGTATTGTTAAAACTTCCATGGATTCATTGAGAGAAGCAATGCAGAAGACTCAAATCAATAGTCCTGGTGGGTTTCTCTACAAAGCTATTTCGGATGCTTGGCAACCGAATGGAGATTGTCAGGCTGAAGTTGAGATAGAAGAGTTTAACCAATGGTGGAAGTGGGCTTACAAGGAAGGATTGGTTCGGGCTGCTACTCGGATCGACAACATTCAGTATGTACTAACTTCTGATGAAGAATGGCGTCCTTTTGAAGAAATGCTTTTAGCCAGTCCCTATTATAGAGGGTAAAAATTTCTTTTTAGTTCATTTGAACCACAAGTACAGCAAGAATTCCTGGTCTACAAATCTTGCTTTTTCTGGTTTCTCGATCAAAGTTGTGGCTTTCTTGATCGTGTGATAACTTAAAAATAATTAAGCTCCCTAGCAATAGGGAGCTTAATAAAAATAATGGGGCAGGAGCCAGATGGTAAGGCAAGGTCCCGGCAAGTTCCTGATAGCCCGTTCGATTCGGGTCTGCCCCTCATTATTCATTCCCTTCGAACGAAAGGATAGAACTTTGTGTATCTAAATTTAAACAGAAATGAGCATAATCGTCAACCTCCAAGGAAAAGTCGCTTACTTGTGTTGCATAGGCGAAAAAAGCAAAAACTCTCTGGAGGTAAGGAGTTACCAGTGGATAGTTCATTGCTTGAGAATGCGCTTAAGAATCCAAAATCGGTTCTAGTGAAAAATAGAGCAGTTCGAATTTTAGGCACACTAAACTACGACGGTCTAACTATTCGCGAAATAATGGAACAAATAAACCGAGATGAAGACAATGGAGCTTCATACTCGGTCTTCAAAAGAATCTTGACTCTGCTTCAAAAAGAGGGATTTACTACACGAGCCGAAAGACCGCACGAGAATGCGGGCATGCCTCCAACCTTTGTCTTTTATCTTTCTTCCGACATTGGCAGGCTAGAGAAAGTTAGATCTTTATGCAAAGAAGAACTAGAGCAAAGGCTCAAAAATTCAAGCTCTGATATTCAGTCTGAACCGCTAAATGATGAACTAGTACAGACAGTTGGCTTAGCTGACAACTTTGTTAATCAATGTTTGTCTCAACTTCGAGAAGCTTCGAGAGGGGATCATCTTGAGATACTCAAATTTGTTGCCCGAAAAGATAGAGTAACGATGATTGATGCTTCTGAAGAACTCGGTATTCTCAGGCAAACTGTACATGCTCGTTTAACACGCTTGCTTGAACTTGGCTTAGTTAACCGTTTAAAAGAGCGTTCGCCAAAAGGATATCTATTTTCTCTGTCTGACAATATTTCTCAAGCGGAACGAGCCTTGCTAGCAAGGGAGTGCGAGGTTAAGCAATTGCATATTGCAGAAGATGCAAATGAGGGTTTAGCTGTGAAAAAATCGTCATTTTCAGATGATTCTTCTTCGGCAGTCCAGGAAGTTTTACAAAAACTTCCTGGACTGCCTGAATATAACGAGGCTTGGCCTGATGGGCTTAAGACCAAGTGGTTTGAATTGTATGAACGAATTCTTGAAAAAAGCGAGCCTTAAAATTAAACCTCGTGAGATCTGACGATTCACGAGGTTCCTTTTTATGGGCCGCGTATGGATACCAGTCTGGATTCCTACCCTCGGCTGCGGGGTCCGATCCCCCGGCGGTCCACTCTATTTATATTGATATTATAGGGAATGCCTTTGATGAAGCCCTCTTGGGAGTATAAAGATTATCCTCAGTGTCAAAGAGTTCTTTTAGAAAAAACTAACAGCCTTTACAGAAGCCTGTGGAGAAACGAACTAGATATCAAACAAGTATTGGTAGACACTAGGTCGATACATCAACACCTTTTCTCTGAATTAACTCCTCTCAACCTTGAGTTTGTTGCAGGGCACTATAGAGGAGAAGACTATGAAGAGCTGAAGAATTGGCATGTCGGAATCAAAGGAAACAGGCTTGTGGGCTGTCCTCCTGAACTTGTTATTCAGGTAATGGGCATGTTTAGACAAAGAATTAACAATGGATTATCGCTGCTTGATGAAATTTGTCAGACTAAAAACTATTCAGAGCGATTAAAGGCAACAAATCTTTTCGCCTGTGAGACTTTTGTCAAAATGACTCAAATACATCCTTACGTTAATGGAAATGGACATATTGCTAGGTTTATGTTGATTGCTGTCTTTAAACAGTACGGATTTACCGTTAAAAATTTTCCTATTGACCCTAGACCAAAAGATTCGAGATATATAGAGTTTTTGAGGCTTTATGAGCAAGGCGACAAAAAACCTTTTCTATTGTGGATTGCTCAACATATAGAAATCCCTTAATCCAATTAATCCCGGTAGCTTGCTAAAGCTTCAATCAATTTTTCTGGTACTTCGTCTCCATCAGTTTGATGACACCGAGCTTTTGCTGCGATTTTATCTACAAGGATGTCATATTTATCTAAATTCACGGCTTTATCTGCGTCAGACGCAGATAAAGAAATCTCAAGATCTTTCAAGGCATTGTCAAAAGAAGTAAAGTTTAGAGCTTGCATGGACTCGATTGTCCTGGGCTTATCTAAACTAGCTACTCGGTTTGGAACTAAAGTATTTTCAGGAAACATAGCTTTTATGCATGAGTAATAATCATGCATATCTTGTAGTGAGATTGGATTTGTTGACCTGGAATCAGGAGCTAGCTCACCACGCGCATTTATCCATGGATATTCTGCATGGGTTAAATTTCTTAGATATGTTGCACTATAAATTCCATAGCATTGCCACACCCAATCAATCAACTCATATGACATTGAAAGTGAATCAAAAATCTCTTCGCGACTAATAGCTGGCTCAGGAATTGGATTGTTTGAGTATTCACAAAAACAAGGTCTTATCGATACAGGCACGGGGCCATGCTGCCACGCTTGAATTTCTCCATCAAACAAAACCTCGCTGTTCAAGGCCAGATTCCAAGCTTGCGCATAATACACAAGCTTGTACAGCTTGAGCTGAGTAATTAGGTCACCTGATTTACGATCAACTTTAATAAGAAAATAATTAGCTACATCTAGCGCACTAACCATTGCCCTGCCCTCCAATGTAGAACACAAGCACTATATACAGCCGAACAGAAAGATCTCTAATCTTATTCGATACTAAATTTTCCGTCAACCTTGTCCTGCTTTGATTGTATCGTATGAAAATTTGGTAGTCGAGTCAATGATGAGAGGCTATACAGAAGCTTTATCGTGTGGCCATCAACAGCCTCTTGTCAGAGGGTTTGACTGCGCTGTATGCTCTCAGCGTGTGACCCCTCAAGTATTGAGTAGATCCAATACTTGAACAGACAATATCTCGCATGTGGCGGTAGCGATGGCAGTGGTAATAAAAGTCACCTTGAAGCCCTTGACTCCATAAATATGCTCGCAAAGTCGAGTTCTTTTTAGACACGTGATTCAGATCTTTGATCTAGGATTAGCTTAAGATTGCAATTCACTTTGTAGACAACTCTATAAGGTGAAACTCATTTATATCGGCAGTTGAGGGTTCGTAGCTCAAGATAATTTTGGGTACGTTGTGCATGTTCAGGTGCCGATGCTGTTGTCGGAGTATGTGCAGGAGGTCGGTCGTGCAGGGAGAGATGGGAAAGCGGCGATCGCCCTTTCGTTGGTGAGTGAGCCGACTGGATGGCTCGATCCAGAGGATCGGCAACGGCAACAGTTTTTTCTGCAAACCCTCAAGGCTAAGTACCGAAAAGCACTTCATCTTGCACAGACGCTGCCACAAACCGGTGAGGTAAATGCGATTGCCCGAGAATTTAAAGATGGGGCGATCGCCCTCTCTCTATTGCACAGCATCGGTCAATTGGATTGGATTGGGCCGTTTCACTATCGCATGCGATCGCAGAAGCAATCTCAGAAAACAACGACGCTGGATACCGGGCCTCATCAGATGATGGCCTATCTCCGCACACACGACTGTCGCTGGCGATTTTTGCTCAATGCCTTTGGCTTTACCCAAGAGGCTCAGTCCATGCACTGTGGCCAATGCGATCGCTGCCGCCGTTCACATAAGAGATAAGTACCTCAGCATAATTAAAA
>JBCCWF010000037.1:0-23013 GCA_039194035.1 Cyanobacteria bacterium P01_E01_bin.6
CCCGCCGCCCCTCTATTGGGACTTTATTTTCTAGCACGTACCTAACTAAATTGAAGTCTATGAACAGTCGCTTTATCTGCTCAAGATTGGCAGGAAGTCAGTCGTTCATATCAAAGGGCTGCATCCAGGAGTGTTTTTAACTTGGGCAGCAAGATATGAAATGCTTGACCACGATGACTGATGTCATGCTTTGTTGCCGCATCCATCTCAGAAAACGTCATCTGACAGTCGGGAACATAGAAAATCGGGTCATAGCCAAATCCACCATTACCTCGACGTTCTTGCAAAATCCTGCCGCGACAAATACCCTTGGCTTCTAGTGCAATAGAACCGTCAGGACGGGCGATCGCCACAGCACAAACAAACTGAGCACTGCGATCATCGGCCTCTTGCATCTCTCTTAAGACCCGATCGATACATGCGTCATCTGTGCTGGCATAGCGTGCTGAATATAGCCCAGGGGCACCATTCAAGGCATCGATTTCAAGACCTGAATCATCGGCGATCGCCCATTCATTGAGCGCCTGAGCCACCTGAGAGGCCTTGAGGCGAGCATTTTCTATAAATGTTGTTCCCGTCTCTTCAACGTCTAAATCAGCAGGTTTCAAGCTCAGCTCTAACCCGAGATGAACGAGATAAGCCTGCATCTCCTTCAGTTTTCCTGGATTTCCCGTGGCAACCACCAGTCTTGATATGGCCGTCATCAAAACGCCCCTCACAAAAGTCAACATAGTGCGTAGCTAAGTATACCTAACGCAAGACTTGACCCGGCAACATTCATGCTTCACTCATCTGTGCATAAAGAAAGTCTTTGAAGAAACCGGGGATCTCAAAAACCTTGTCTAAGGTGGAAGAAAGATCGTCGAAATTATCGAGAATTTAGTCAAGGGAAGCGTATGGCACAGAGTTTTGGTTTAATCGGTCTTGCAGTGATGGGTGAAAACCTAGCGCTCAATGTAGAACGGAATGGCTATTCAATTTCTGTCTACAATCGCTCCCGCGAAAAGACAGATGCATTCATGGCGAATCGCGCACAGGGCAAAAACGTCACTCCAACATTTTCACTGGAGGAGTTTGTCACATCCCTCGAGCGTCCTCGCAAAATTCTCATTATGGTCAAGGCTGGCAAACCCGTCGATATGGTGATTGACCAGCTAAAGCCACTGTTAGATGACGGCGACATGATTATTGACGGGGGCAATTCACTCTACGAAGATACTGAACGCCGCGTTAAAGACCTAGAATCCACCAATCTCCGCTTTATCGGGATGGGTGTCAGTGGAGGTGAAGAGGGTGCTCTCAATGGCCCTAGCTTAATGCCTGGTGGAACGAAAGAAGCCTACGAAGCGATTGAGCCCATCGTGACCAAGATCGCGGCACAAGTCGATGATGGCCCTTGTGTGACTTATATTGGCGCTGGAGGCTCGGGCCACTACGTCAAGATGGTGCACAACGGCATTGAGTATGGCGATATGCAGCTCATTGCAGAAGCCTACGACATTCTCAAGAATGCGGGTGGATTAGACCACGTCCAACTCCACGAAGTATTCAAAGAGTGGAACACCACACCTGAACTGGATTCCTTCTTGATCGAAATTACAGCGGATATTTTCACCAAGATGGATGCCGATACCGGGCTGCCAATGGTTGATTTGATCATGGATGCCGCTGGTCAAAAAGGCACAGGCCGCTGGACTGTGGTTAGTGCTCTAGAGTTGGGAGTTTCAATTCCGACGATTACCGCCGCTGTGAATGCTCGCATCACCTCGTCCTATAAAGAGGAGCGGGTTGCTGCGTCTAAACTCCTGAGTGGCCCCTCTGGAAAATATGACGGTGATTCAACAACGCTCATCAACATGGTGAGAGATGCTCTGTATTGCTCCAAGATCTGTTCCTATGCTCAGGGTATGGCGCTCTTGGGTAAGGCATCAAGCGAATTTGGTTACGAGCTGGATTTGGGAGAAACAGCCCGTATTTGGAAAGGCGGTTGCATCATTCGAGCAGGATTTTTGAATAAGATTAAGCAGGCTTACGACGAAAATCCTCAGCTCGCGAACTTACTACTGGCACCTGAATTTATCCAAACCATTTTGGATCGACAAGGTGCATGGCGTGAGGTCATTGCTCTGGCTGCAACTCTAGGAATCCCTGTTCCGGCCTTTAGCGCATCCCTCGATTACTTCGATAGCTATCGTCGGGCGTCGTTGCCTCAAAATCTAACCCAGGCTCAGCGAGACTACTTTGGAGCACACACCTTCCAGCGAGTAGACAAGCCGGGTACGTTCCATTTTGAATGGTTCTAAGCAGCGCGTCGCTAGTTATTGTCTTACGCATTTGCGTTAGGACATAAAAAGACCTATTTCCCCCGCGACGCGGGGGAAATAGGTCTCAACCTGAACCCGTAGGACTATATCGCAATCAGCAAACCAGAAGGCAATAAGGCAATAACGTGTCTCTACACCCGTTACTACCTTATTCGGTATCACTCAGCCCATACGGTCAAATGGCTCCCGTTTCAGTACTGATCTTCGCGATCGCTACCTTAAAAACGCAGGCAAATCGATCACAGCCCCAGCTTTCTTGGACTCTTGCTTATCAGTCGCCTTGAGAGGTGACAGGAGCGGAGCTGGCCAATTCGGATTGTTGCCATCAGCTCTGAATGTGTTGACCGGGCCAGCACTCAAGGGTTTAACCGGAATCGGAGCAGGTGACTGAGACTGCGCCATGGACGGTACAGATTGAGGATGCTTAATCCCAGAAGAGTCGGCAGCATCTGGTGTTGCCACAGACGGAGATACTGAAAACACCAGCGAACTCAGGGATGCCCGCTTTTGAGCTGCATCGATATTGTTGGCAGGGGTATACAGTGACGCTTCCTGAGATGGGTTGCTAGAAGCAGGGGTGTCGGTCACCGCCTCAGGGACAGGAGGAGACGCATCAGCCTCGACAGCCTCTGGAGCGATCGCCCCTTGAGGTTGCTCTTTATCATGCTGATCGGAGCCGGAGTCCATCGTACTCACAGCACTATCTATCAGATTGTCAGTGGGCTGAGCGGGCGTCTCGACGACAGCGGGAGATGCTTCATGAGGAGCAAGACTGTCATCGGACGGGTTAGGAGAGGTACGATTGGCGATCGCCAACAGGGTATCTTTCTCCTGGGAATTGGCTGCAACGGAAAACGGTGGAATACTAGCAAGCTTTGCGGATGACGTAGGCTCACTGAAGTATGACCCTGGCGTCGTCTTCCACGGATCAGGAGATACCTCATTAAGATGTGCTTCCTGGTGTCCGCGAACCGTCAAGTCAAACGGCAAATCGGAGTCACCGGACTGTGGCTCTGAATCAGACGATCCCAAAAACACCTCCGTCAACGACGTGGGAGCAGGTGATTCACTACTAAATCCTGTAAATCCTGAAAAATCGCTGGCTTGTTGTGCCCGAGCAATCTCGTCTGCCGTCGCACGCACAAGATTCGCCAACGCCTCGGATGACCCATCATTCGCCTGGGCTTCCTCTTGCACGACCTCAGGATCCGGTGAGTCAGTATCGAATGAATCAGTATCTAAAAAGTCACCATCAAACGACGTACCTATCCCATGTGTACCTGGTGATATCGGTTCTCCTGGTAATCGAGCCTCATGATGTTTCACGGTTGATGGCTTGACAGAGTCTGAAGAACTCCCATCATCGGCTGCTCCGACATCTGACGCATCGTCCCGATCGCCAAGCGCCCGTAAATCTGGAGGCATGAGCGATCGCCACCGGAACCATGTCGGCTCAGCCTCTGGAGGTGTTGCTGACTCAGGCTGCGATTGAGCGGAGGGAGTGATTTCAGCGTTGTGATCACTTTCAATATCTTCCGAAGGCATGGCATCCAGGCCATCGGAACTATCGGTGACAGTCCGTTCATTCACCGCTGAATTGGTCACCGTTGAATCGGTCACCGCTGAATCGCTGAGACTCGAATCACTCAGGCTCGACACGTCTAACGATGTCGAAGCGGTATTGTCAATGATGTCAATGACCTCAGATACAACAGGCGGTTCTGGCGATCGCCCGTGATCCACAGGTTGTGTTAAATCAGTCTGAGCCAGTTCTAGCAGCGTGTCATAGAATTTGGACGAAAAAAGTCCTGGTGATGCAGGAGAGACAACACTCGACGCTTCAACGGTGTCGCTTGGCGTTGATTGCTCCACGTGCCAATCACCAGTAGGATGAGCCGAATCCTTAGGCTCAATGCCCGGGGCATCAACGGACCAGGGCTTAATATGATTGACTTTCGGAAACAATGAATCGGTCAATTTTGACGAATCGCGCAACGTCCCGCCCCAATAATTCACGGGTTGCGCAGCAGAAGGCCTCGACTCCGGTAGCTGCGTTTCTGCCGCAGCACCAGACTCATGCACAGGCGAGATATCATCGATATCGGCCACAGGAATGTGAGGCGTCACAGACTGAGGAATCGTTGTGGAATGGTATACGGATTGGATTTCATCGACTGGAGGCACATCCGTTTCATAGCTCGGCGGCGGAACTTCGAGGCATTTTTCCAACGCCACCTTGAATTGCAGCGTATATTGCTGCTGACGCTGGAGCCGAGTTTGCAAATCGTGGGTTTGGCGATCGCCCTGCTGAATTTGCGTAGACTGAGTTGAGATCGTTTGCTGAAACTGCTGACAATCAGTCTCAAGCTGCGTCACGCGTTCTTGACTCGCCTGCAGTTGCCCCGTCAGCGTTTCGACCAAGATCTCCTGGCGCTGATTGGCCTGCTGCGCAAACTCAAGCTGATTCAGCAAATAGCTGACTTGCTGTGCCGCATCTGACGATATTTCCCCGCTTTGGTCGTCTTCGTCGGCATCCTCCGCACCGTCCAACTGTAGTTGCAGTGCCTGACGGCTTTCCTCCAGGGCCTCTTCAAGCTGAGCAATCCGACTCATCAACTCATGGTTGCGCTGGTTTGCATCTTGGATAAGGGCAATCAATCCTTCGGCGGATTGAGCGGCTTTGGGATCTGACGCACCGGATTTGGGCGATCGCCCAGACGAATTCGCACGAGATGATGGAGCTGATTTTCGAGTCATTGACTGAGTGTAGAGCGCTTGGCGTTGACTCGCATCGGCACTGATCGCATTGGGAAATTCAACCGTTTGCCAACCGGGAACCGAAGAAGGCTGCGACGGGAGCTGACCGTGAGATGGACTCGTTTCACCCGATTCATGGGGCGACGACGGATTTGAACGCTGAGGATCGAATTCATTGGAAGGATGTTGAGACATGGCGCGTCCATTCACTTGCAGCTAAGTCATGTCGATCGGAGAGATTTAGCAATGCCTAGATTTTCAAATCTAAGACAAACGACTGACATGGTTCTTCTTAAATAATACGTACAGCCTGATTCCGTGTTATCGCATACTTTTCAGATTGATAACAACTATTACAAAATATCACATGGTATTCAGAATCAATTTCGGCAGGGTAAGTGTCAGTGACACCGTTCAATAACCCGCCCATTGCCATCATTGACAATCTCAGTTAAATCCTAAATAAGATCTATCGTACTACAGCATTTTGTTGTGATGGTTGATGTTTGCTTGGAAGCGTCAGTTGCCGCATCAACGTTCACTTGAACCGCCTCAACCTATTCGCCTTCAGAGCAATCATGTCCATCTAGCAAACGGAGAAAGATGTCTCAATCTTCTTTCCAACTTCTTTCAAAAAATGATATTTCTCAGGTTGAAGCGTGATTTGTTAGCCAAAGCGTTCCTGGTCAGGCGTGAGATTGATGCGAGGGAAAAGCCGATCATTCAGACTCATGCAACATCGGGCGATCGCCCAATCGATTCAGCTAAGGGCGATCGCCCTTCCTCATTATCGGATCACCATTTCGACGGATTATCTGGATGTAGTTGATCGGCATCCCAGGACGATGGATTGGTTTGGATATAGTGTCGAATGTGCTGGAGAGATACTTCATTGCGAATAATGTGGTCGTAATAATTGCGTTGCCACACAGGTGTGCCGGGTGCATCACGCCACTGATTCATGCGTGTGGTCGTTGCCGATTTGAATCCTGCAACAAATGACGACAATGATCGGGGTCTGCGGTATGCCATGCCAACGGTTCGGGGTGATATGCGGGGTAGGGGCGCACAGCTGTGCGCCCCTACGGGATCGTCGGATGTATCCGGTGATTGAATGAATACGATGCCGTGAATGTGATTGGGCATGACAATCCATTCGTCTAGGGCAAAATCAGGCCGAATTTGTTTCGTTTTTATCCATTCATTGGCAACAATCTGCCCAAAATCGTTCAAATGCATGGTTCCGTCAGAAATGTTGCCAAACAAACAGTGGCGCTGATACGTGCAGATGGTGATGAAAGACTCACCCGGTGATGAATAGTCATATCCTCCAGGCAAATGGAACGCCAGTGATGTTTGTCAGGGTTGAATGTCACAGGCAAGATAGCGATACATTCATCCATCAACAGAATTCCCCAAGATATCCGTGATATGCGTATGGTATTCAGGCGGAATCCCAGTTATCTGTAGGCTGAGCCATAATTACATAATTGCGGTGATATGTGTCATTTGCCCCCTTCAAATTATGGTTATACCCACACTTGTTCTTGAAACACTCGCTGGCTGGGGAATTTCAAAAGCTGCCGACACGCTTTTTGATCAAAGTGACCATAAGCTTCAACGTGTGTTGAATAAAAGTGACCTTGAAGCTGCCATATCTGCTGGTGTTAAAGCTGCTGAAAAATGGGATAGTCAACAACCTCATGACCAACATCTTTTTTATAGATGTGAGAAACGGAATCAAGAACGATTTAAAGAACAAGTCTTTCAAGATTCTGGCGTGCTGCAAGAGCTAGGTAAAGCTCTGAAAGACCAAGGGAAACCAAGAGAGGAATTTTTAGTCGAACGATGTCGGTCAATCGCCTCCGCCGTCAACGCTCAGTTAGTTGATTCGACCATTGAATCTTGGGTTCGGCATTTTGCAGACGCCTACTTCGAAAGCACCAATAACTACACTCATTATCAGCTCGATAAACAGCGCTATTTCACACAGCTTCAGACTCTCTGTGATGATGTTCAGTTACTAGGTGTAGCCGTCGAAGGTCGGGAAGATGAGAAGCGAAAGAAACTGCTCCAAATCTTCGTCATGCCCGACGTGAAAGAAAAACAAACTCAATCGGTTAAACCGCCAAGAGCTTATGACGGATACCCGTATCAAATATCAACGGATGAGGATCGTCTGACTGTCCAGCTTCTTCAAGAGCCGTCAGACGATCAAGGACGTACATTTCTAGCGCACCAACTTTTGGAGCAGCCCCAGAAACGTTCCGTTCTACTCGGCAATCCAGGGTCGGGTAAAACAACATTTATGAACTATCTTGCCTTTAAAGTAGCAAGAGGCGAAGTCGAGGACTTGGGGCTTGATCCCAACATCGACTGGATTCCTCTGCTGATTCGTATTCGAGAGTGGGAAAAGGGTTCACAGTCGACTGTTTTGGAGTACGCAACTCAGTTTTGCAAACGATACTCTGTTGATGATCTGCATTCAGGATTTTTTGAATATTGGCTCGATCGAGGACAGGTCATTATTTTGCTCGATGGTCTTGATGAAGTGGCCGATGAAGCAAAGCGCCAAGATATCGCTCAGAGGATTGAGTCTTTTTTAGAACGATACCAATCCAACCCCGCAGTGATTACCTCTCGACCCTCTGGCTATCAGTGGCATTTCCGCACTGATGTTTTTCCGCATTACGAACTGCAACCGTTTGATGATCAGAAGATTACTAGTTTTATTACCAAGTGGTATGACAGCCGAGCCCATGACAGTGTGGATGCAAATGAGGGTAAACAGAGTCTACAAAAAGCCATTGATGAAACCGATCGCATTAAGCAACTGGCTCGCAATCCATTGCTGCTCACCATCGTTGCGCTGATTCATCGATATGAAGCGTATCTACCCAAACAGCGCCACGAACTCTATGAACGAGCAGTGAAAACGCTGCTTGTTAATTGGGACAAAGGCAAAGGATTGACAGGAGAACAAACCTCTTGGAACTTACAGTATCTGAAGCAGGATGACCTTCTGCCGTTGATGCGTCAGTTAGCTTACTGGGTCCATCGCCAGGGAGATGAGAACACACAAACGACCGGAACAGATGGCGGTACCTTGATTGAGGGGGATGAGCTGAAGCGACAGATTAGCCGCATGATGCAATTGCGGAAAAAAGATCTAGATCTGGCATACGCTCAAGAAGATGCGGAACGACTGATTAAGTTTATTCGAGGGCGCACAGGCTTGCTCAATGAACAAGGCCGCAACCTCTATGCCTTTGTTCATAAAACCTTTCAAGAATACCTTGCGGCTGAAGAAATCTACTTTCAGCATGAACTGGAAGATGATGTCACCATCATTCTTAATCACATTACGGAGCATCTCCATGACCCCCATTGGCGCGAAGTAATTTTGTTGCTAGTGGCACGTCAAGTCGGGAAACGGGCTGAACGAGCGATTCGAGCCGTTTTAGGACGCAACAGCCCTTATGAACAATGGCTCCATCGAGATTTGCTCTTTGCTGGAGAATGTCTTGCCGAAAACCCACAGAACCTCAACACTAGTGCGCCTGATTTACATCAGGAAGTGTTAACTCGGTTAGTCAATCTAGAAGTCAGTCCTGATAAAAAAGTTGGACGGGAAATTCGGAAACAGAGCTTTAGGATTCTGTGTAATCTGCATGAAACAGAGTTTGAAGCGCAGACTCTTGAATTGCTAAAACAACACGACAAAACCATCAATCAATGGCGACTCTTTGAGTTTCGTTTTGCATTAGGTGAGCAAAAGGCTACATGCAACGAATTGCTCGCGCTGCTGAGCGACCCGGATGCCGATACCCGAGCGAACGCGGCTTATGCGTTGGTCAGTCTGGGGAACCGCTCGGAGGCGGTGGTTTCTGGCTTGCTCGCGCTGCTGAGCGACCCGGATGCCGATACCCGAGCGAGAGCGGCTTATGCGTTGGGCAATCTGGGCAACAGCTCGGAGGCGGTGGTTTCTGGCTTGCTCGCGCTGCTGAGCGAACCGCATTTATTCACCCGAGCGAGCGCGGCTGAGGCGTTGGTCACGCTGGGCAACCGCTCGGAGGCGGTGGTCTCGGGCTTGCTCGCGCTGCTGAACGACCCGCATTTATTCACCCGAGAGAGCGCGGCTGCGGCAGGCACGCTGGGGAACCACTCGGAGGCAGTATCAGCACTTCAATCATGGCTAAAGGAGCACCAACCGTTAGAGGATGCGGGGGACGGCATCGATGTACTTTACCAAATCGTGGTTGGAAGCAAGTGACATACAGCTGAATTTTAAGCACTGAAATACTTTGCCGCTGGATGATACGCCACGATCGCCGTTGTCGACTGCTCCGGATACAGCTGCTCACTCTCATCCATCACCAAATTAATCCGCTTCGCATCTAGCAACTCCAGCAACATGTATTGATCCGGGATATGCGGACAAGCCGGATATCCAAAGCTATAGCGCGATCCGCGATAGCGCTGCGCCAACACATCTCGAATATTCTCAGGGTCTTCACCGCCAAAACCTAGCTCTCGACGAATGCGCGCATGCGTCCACTCGGCCACGGCTTCCGCCATCTGCACCGACAGGCCGTAGTAGTAGAGATAGTCGGTGTACTGGTCAGACTCAAACAGCGTCTTCGCAAAGTCGGTCGCCACATCACCCACGGTCACCGCCTGCATGGGAAACACATCAAACCGCTGAGGATCAGAGTCTTTGGGCGTGAAGAAATCGGCAATGCACAACCGCCGCATCGATCGCTGGCGAGGGAATTTGAACGTTGCCACCGATTCCGGTAAGGTCGCACAGCCGTTCGCCCCGGCGATCGCGTCATAAATGTGCAACGAATTCCCATCCGCCAAACAGGGGAAGTAGCCATAGACCACCTGGGGATGCAGCAGTTTCTCATCCACAATGCGCTGCTTCCAGGTCTCCAAAATCGGGTAAACCTTCTCCGCCAGAAACTCGTCATACTCTTCGCGGGACTGTTCCTTGGGCTTTCGGAACTGCCACTGCCCCGCAATCAATGCCTGCAAGTCGAGATAGCCAAACAACTCCTCCAGAGGAATGTCGTCAGGTGTGAGAATCTTCGTACCCCAGAACGGTGGGGTAGGGCGCTCCGTGTCTACCGTGACCGCTTCTGACCGCGTGGTGTCTTCTGGCTCAGGCTGTGCAGGTGCGGCTTTAGCCGTTGCTTTAGCCATTGCCTTTTGCCCTGCCCCATGTTGGCTGGTTCCCTTGCTAGCAGCCTTCGCAGAACCATTGGTTGATTCGTCACCCAAAAATCCGCTCAGGTCATCCCATTGCCCAGCCTTTTTCGACGGCATCAGCTTATCCATAAAATGCAGATCCGCAAAGGCGTCTTTTCCGTAGATCACTTGACCGTTGTAGACATTCTGGCAATCTTCATTGACAAATTTTGGCGTCAGCGCCGCGCCGCCAAGAATGACCGGAACCGTGATGCCTTTTTCGTTGAACACCTGCAAGTTTTCCTTCATGAAAGCAGTGGACTTCACCAGCAGCCCACTCATGGCGATGCAGTCAGCCTTGTGCTTCATGTAGGCATCAATGATGGAGTCCACTGGCTGCTTGATGCCCAGGTTGATCACCTTGTAGCCATTGTTCGACAAAATAATATCCACCAGGTTTTTGCCGATATCGTGAACATCACCCTTCACCGTAGCGATGAGGAAGAGGCCTTTGCCGCTGCTGCCTTCCTCCTTCTCCATATAAGGTTCGAGGTAAGCGACAGCGGCTTTCATCGTTTCGGCAGACTGGAGCACAAACGGAAGCTGCATTTGCCCAGAGCCAAATAGCTCACCAACGGTTTTCATGCCGTCCAGCAAATAAATATTGATAATGTCGAGGGGAGGATATTGTTGGAGTGCTTTCTCCAAAACCGCATCTAACCCCTGCCGTTCACCGTCAATGATGTGCTGCTTCAGTTGGTCTTCGAGGGGCAGGTTTTTGGTGTCGGTGCGCTTGATTGCGTCTCGCTTCACCCCTTCAAACAACATCGTGAGTTTCGTCAGAGGATCGTAGGTGCAGATGCCCGCGTCGTCATATTCGCGCTGATCGTAGATCAGATCGCGACAGATTTTTTGATGATCCGGCTCAATCTTCGACAGAGGAAGAATCTTAGCGGCACTCACGATCGCCGCATCGAGTCCCACCTGCATCGATTCGTGCAAGAACATCGAGTTCAGCACCATCCGCGCCACAGGATTCAACCCAAAGGACACGTTCGAGACCCCAAGGACAATGTGAACCCCTGGCAGATATTCCCGAATCATCCGCATGGATTCAATGGTTTCTCGGCCATTCACCCGGTCTTCTTCAATGCCTGTGGAGATAGGAAGCGCGAGGGGATCATAGAAAATCTCATGGGCTGGGATGCCATATTCCAGAATGTCCCGATAGGCTCGTTGGACGATCGCAAACTTCTGTTCCGCGGTTCGCGCCATGCCATCTTCGTCAATGGTGCCGACAACAATCCCCGCCCCATATTTTTTCGCCAGTTCCAACACCTTGAAGAACCGCTCATCCCCATCTTCGTAGTTAGTGGAGTTGAGAATGCACTTACCACCTGCAACCTTCAACCCTGCTTCCATCTTGGTCCATTCGGTAGAATCGAGCATCAACGGTAAGGTTACATTCGTGACCAGGCGAGACACCAGCGCGTGCATGTCCTTCTCACCATCCCGTCCCACATAGTCCACGTTCACATCGAGGATATGGGCACCTTCCTTCACCTGAACCTTCGCAAGGCCAACCAAGCCATCCCAGTCTTCCTCATTCAGCATTTCTCGACATTTCTTGGACCCACTGGCATTGAGTCGTTCGCCAATAATCAGAAACGAGTTGTCTTGGTCGTAGGGCTGGGGAGAATAAATAGAGGCCGCAGACGGGACGTAATTGAATGCCGGACGCACATTGTGGCCTTGTAGGGGCGCACGGCTGTGCACCCCTACGTCGGTTGTTGAACCGGGCGCACGGCTGTGCGCCCCTATGTCGGGTTCGGCAATCCCTGGCCATATCCGAACCGGGCGTTCCTTTGGTGTCAAGTTCGTAACCATTTCTGCCAATTGCTGAATGTGGTCGGGTCGGGTGCCGCAGCACCCACCAACGACCTGCACCCCCAGATCCTCAACAAAATGCATCAGCGACATGCGCAGTTCCATCGGGGTGAGGCGATAGTGAGCCTGCCCACCGACATTTTCCGGTAACCCCGCATTGGGAATACAGGAGACGACAAACGGTGAATGGGCTGATAAATGCTTGATGTGTTCTTTCATCAAGTCTGGCCCAGTGGCACAGTTAAGCCCCAGAATATCGATGGGATAAGGTTCCAAGATTGTCAGGGCGGCACTCATCTCCGTGCCAACGAGCATAGTTCCCTGCTGCTCCATGGTGACGGACACCATGATGGGAAGTCGCTGTCCGCTTTGCTCAAATGCTTCCATAACAGCATTCAGCGCAGCCTTGATTTGCAAGACATCTTGGCAAGTTTCGATCAGCAGCAAATCGGAACCCCCGTCAATCAGTCCCCGTGCTTGCTCCACATAGGCTTCGACCATCGTGTCGAAATCAATGTGTCCCAGCGTCGGCAACTTCGTTCCAGGGCCGATAGAACCCGCGACAAAACGTGGATGCTCTGGTGTTGAAAATTCTGCGACAACTTCTTTCGCGAGTTCGGCAGCTCGTTTGTTCAGCTCATAGGCGCGATCGCCCAAATCATACTCAGCCAAGACAATCGACGTGCCCCCAAAGGTATCCGTCTCAATGACATCCGCGCCCACCTCTAGAAAGCCGCGATGTACTTTCTTGACCGCCTCTGGGTTTGTGACCACAAGAAACTCATTACATCCCTCATACTCCGCACCGCCGAAATCGTCAGCGGTTAACTCTTGCGTTTGCAAAGACGTTCCCATCGCCCCATCAAAAACAAGGACAGGGCGCTCAGGGCTGTGCAGTCGATTGAGGAATGCGTTCGTCATAATCAAAGCCATCAAGAATCAGCAGATGAGGGAAGTCAGACTCAAGGCGACATAAACACGTCGCCATTTTTCTTTCTATGGATATCTGGGTTGTCGTTCGTTACACAGACAACGAATTGCTGATTCTAGCGTACCAAGTCTGACGAGATTATTGACTGTTCTGAAAGATTCGGTTGTTATGGATAGCCCATGCTGGAACAATTAGACGACACATTCATGCAAACAGGGTATCTAAGGCAATCATCAGAAATCATCCAGTCTGGATGTGCGAAATCTGGATCTGCGAATCGTTAGTCTATCTACTCCGTTCCTTGGGCTGCACCCTCTCTAATCAGTTCTTTAGGGGATTCACACTGGACTTGGCTAGGATTACCATTCCATCTGAGAGACGCTGACGGTACTGGGAAATCGCCATCGTCAGATTGATCGTTGGAGCTGTTGGTTTCTAACCCATCCTCTTGTCCTGATGGAGACGAGATGCCCAGAGCATCAGAAATTTGCTCCCATGCCTGTGCCGCGAGAGATGGTGATTCAGCAGTCTCGTCTTCATTGTCACTGCCATCAGACTGCTGAGCTTGAGCTGAGAATGGAGTTGTCTCATCATCGGCTGGTAGATCATCAAAGACTTGAGCCTGCCCCTCGATCTCTTCAGCGCTTAGACTACTGCTTGAAACAACTCGACAAATTCTCTTTAAGCCAATGCGATTATCAACGTGCGTGGGCATAATGTGAAGCACAAATTCAGGATCCGACACTTTTTCCGGGATAATATCTAGCTCCCAAACATCAGGTTCTCTCGCATCCTTCAATTTCTCCTGAAACTGCACATTTAAAGCTGGGATACTTTCATACGATCGCACCAACCACCGACGCACTTCTGGAATCGTTAACGTGCCCACCTCTTCTTGAAGAACCTGATCGGCAATGCGGAGAACTGGCCGAGGAGCACGCACTTGAAGCATCAAATTATTGTTGGCACTGAAATCGATGAGCTGCAGAGCAGGGTATTCCTCGTCAATCCAACTTTGTAGCGTAAAGTGAAACCGCAATAAACAACTCAGGACTAGACAAATGAGGGTCGTAAGCACAATTTGTTGCCGCACAGCAGGCTGTGGCATGGCAAAGCGACCGGATGAGATGAGGAAAACCTTAGGTATAGAGGCATAAAGCGCAAAAACAATAGGCCAACTCATGAAAACAAATGGCAGCGTTGCCGAGTTCCACGCCTCAAATAGGAAAATACTCGTAAGCGCACTCGTCGCCCAAATTGCAGGTTTGAGGGTGATCGCTAAAATCGGGATCTTCAGTTTTTGATTAGCTAAGAACCAGCCCACAGCAACGGTCAAGAAAACCCACGCCATTGTGAACAGCACCCGTGTCGCACCCACCAAGCTATCGGATGTTGGTCGAGAGTTTTCAGTAACCTCGTTCCCGCGCTGGAGAAACTCTAAATCAAGGGTGTCGACGCTCAGCAACGCCATTACCCACGAAAAAAAACTCAGCCAAAACACGGTCTGCCATGAAAAGGCTTGCTTTGGCCAGAACACGTCAATCAGGCGACGGGCTAATGCATTGAGTAGAGTCAGTAGCGAATTCACGAGGGATCACGCTCCTCAATGGATTATGTATCCAAGAATAGCAAGGCAAGCAACCAAACCCTCCGCTGTCACGACGTCAGCACACTTTCTCAAACGACACTCGCGACTCGGAGGGCTATCAACACAATGACAATCACGCCATAACTCACTGAATTGCCGAGGAGGACAGCATTCAGACTATCAGGCTGCGAAATGCCTGAACTTGAACTCCCTTGCTTCATTTGAACGATAGGTTGAAAAAAGGTTCTGCGACTCGTTTGAACTGACGTGTCCAAGAGAGGTTGCTCACTGAGCAGTCTCTGGAGCAACGAAAAGCCAAGCCATTCAATGCCAATGGTGCCAAAAAATGTGAGGAAGCCAATGGGAATCAGTACCGTGATTAACGTCGCCTCTCCAAAACCAAAGGCCACATAATTGAGCACTTGAAATTTCAGCCCATTGGGCAAGAAAAAGGGACTGGTGAAAAAAATGAGCCATCCCATCACGGTTGACAGTAAGTTTAGGGATGCCGAATATTCGATGCTTTTCCGGGGAGAGAACTCCATCTGTTGCTGAATAATGAACGCTTCAATGGCGATCGCCATCACTAAAAAGAGCGCCTGCGTTGTGATGACTTTGAGAGGCAAAACATAAAGCACATCCATCAGGGTGTCTGCTCCATTGGATAAACCACGAGTTTGCAGAAATATCGGCACCGATGCCTTCAGGTCGTTTGAATGAGTTAAATGGTTTGATGAGTTGAATGGTTTGAACTGACGTGTCCAAGAGACGTTGGGAATGAACCGTTGATGCAGCGCTTTTTCTCAAGAACTAATTATCTCAAGAACTAATTATCTCAAGAACTGATTTTCTCAAGAACTGACAGGCATCCAATCATTACATAGGACTGATAAGTCGCTAGCGACTTAAGCAACAATCCACCTATTTTTCGTATTTTGAGGTTGTCTCCTTCCGAATGCAAGGGACAACCACGCAATTTAAATAGCTAACAGCTTAACGTAAGCCGAAAACAAGTTAACGGGATTCTGAGACGCTCTGCGCTCCAGAATTTCGCCTTAACATACAAACCATTCGCAGAAAATTAGTGTAATAATAAGCTCGACTCTACTGATAGTGTCTTGGATAAAGTGGCCTGGATAAAAACTCTACCCATAGGGTTAAAAACGATAGATGGTCGTGTTTTGTGCCATCCTTAACCCAGGCACTCAGATGACCTCATTCTCTCAGTAGCCTGACATTAGGAAGTTGCAGTAGGGGCGCACAGCCGTGCGCCCCTACAGAAGGGCTAAGTACCTCGGCATCATTAAAAAGCAGTTTCTCAATTCTGCGCCGCCCGCGCAGCGGATGGCATAGGATTTATGAGTTTTATCATTGACTTGTGTCTACCGACTTAAGCTCTAAACAGGGTCACTCACGCTCCATTGCGCCACCAAACTGATTTTTGTAATATCCTCATAGTTCTAAACGCCTCACTACCCTTGACCATAACTTTGCGAACCATGACACGAACTGGCGTCGGTATTCGTACCGCACAAGGCCGCTCAGAACGAATTACAGGACAAATCCATGTCTATGACGGGGCTGGAAAAGGCAAATCTCAGGCCGCGCTAGGTGTGGTGTTGAGGTCGATTGGTCTCGGCATCCGCGAGTTTTTGGAAACACGGGTCTTGTTACTGCGTTTTCTGAAAGGCCCTGGGCGAACCTATGATGAAGATGCTGCAATTGAAGCGATGCAGCGCGGCTTTCCTCATTTGATTGACCAAGTGAGAACAGGTCGTTCAGAGTTTTTTGGCCCTGATGATGTCACAAAATTTGATCGGCAAGAAGCGCAACGGGGTTGGGATGTCGCGAAAGGGGCGATCGCCTCTGGTCTATACTCTGTCGTCGTGCTAGACGAGTTAAATCCTGTTTTAGATTTGGGGCTGTTACCAACAGACGATGTGGTGCAGACTCTCAAGAAAAAGCCTCATCATTTAGAAGTGATTGCAACGGGACGCGGAGCACCACAGCAACTGCTCGACATCGCTGATCTTCATTCCGAAATGAAGCCCCACCACCATCCTGATGCCGCTGCCCATGGCATCGACGGCATTGAAATCTACACAGGAGATGGGAAAGGTAAATCGACCAGTGCCCTCGGCAAAGCACTCCAGGCCATTGGGAGAGGCATTAGCCAAGACAAATCACATCGAGTCTTGATCATGCAGTGGCTCAAAGGTGGTCAAGGATATACCGAAGACGCAGCGATCGCCGCACTTCGCCAAATTTATCCAGAGCTTGTCGATCATCAACGCTGTGGCCGAGATACCATCGTTTGGCGAGGACAGCAACAGGAAATTGACTATGTGGAAGCAGAACGGGGATGGGAAATTGCACGAGCGGCGATCGCCTCAGGGTTGTATAAAACCATCATGTTGGACGAACTGAATCCAACGGTCGATCTAGAATTGCTTCCCCAAGCTCCCATTGTCCAAGCACTGTTGAGAAAACCTCGAGATACGGAAGTCATCATTACAGGCCGTTGCAAGCATCCTCCAGCATATTTTGACCTCGCTAGCGTTCACTCCGAAGTCTGCTGTCATAAACACTACGCAGAAAAAGGAGTTGACTTAAAGCGTGGCGTGGATTTTTAGAGCCTTTCGCATGGCTCAACTCTATCGATCCAACCAAGCAACCCAGTCAAAACATCCCCGTCGTTTTCAGCGCGCGCTCCATAAACACACCAACCTCATCTAGATTGGGAACTGTACACGACTAGGCAAAGTTTACGAAGCAATCACTCTGCGAACTTTGCTCAGTCCTGATAGACATCTACTTGCAGCCCAGGTGAGCAGAATCGCCGCGTTTTCTTGAGTGAACTTTGATTGTGTTATGTTAGGTTCGATAACAGAAAGTTAACGATATGACATGCAGCCCTCAGGAACCATCCTGAATCTGCGTGAGGTCAGGGTTAATTCATGATTCATCAGTGAATTGCTTAGGCTGATTTTTGTCTGAACTGATTTTTAATTTCTTTTTAAATTTATTTAAGGGTTGCTTCGATGAACCTAATCACTGTTCTGGGGTTAGTTGCAGGGACGCTGACGACCGCTGCCTACCTGCCGCAACTTATCAAAACATGGCGCTCTAAATCCGCGGGAGATATCTCATGGTCTATGTTGATCACGTTGTGTCTGGGCATCGTTCTCTGGCTGGTGTATGGAGTCTATGTTCATGACATACCAGTCATTCTGGCAAATATCGTCACGCTCCTATTGACATCGATTATTTTAATGCTCAAGATTCGCTATCGTTCTTCTACCAGTCCGTTTGCGACCTCACAATCGCCAATGATGGACTCTCGCATAACAATTCAATAAGTACCTCGGCACTAAACCCATACAACTCTGTGTCGCTGGCTGCGCAAGCGACACAGAGTTGTATGGGTTTTCATTGTGACCACCTACTACTTAGATCATGACAACTCAATAGAATTCGACGCAATAGGAAAAGAGAGGGCAGTTCTGCAATGAAGATTCGCCCTCTCTTTTTTGCGATACTTCCAGCCAAGGGGAGTAACCCCTCTAGCAACAAACAACAATTCAGTTCATAACTCTAGACATGTCCGAAAATAACGCGATTAGGATTGATATTATGCTTGACGATGGCGATCGCCATCGTCATCAAAAAACGACATTGTCCAATCTCTGAATCCCTCACCCCATTTTTGCTACTACATGGGTGCCTCTGCACTGTCTTTTCTTATGCTGGATACACGTCAAGACTTCTATCCGCCATTAATGAACCAGTCGTTGGTTCGTGCCTGCCAATGGATACTTCCACCCTATGCCCGCATACGCAATCAAATGACGTTGCAAATTGAGGCTCCTGACCTTGCCCAATTGAAGGCATTGAAGGGGAAACGGGTCTTGCTAATGCCAAATCACCCCACCTATTACGACGACTGGATTGCTGTTTTTATCCTATCGGCACACATGCGTCAGGCCTTCTATTATTTATCTGCCCATGAGCGCTTTCGGGGTATCGAAGGCACGTTGATTCAGCGACTGGGAGCATACTCCATTCGCCGAGGATTGGGCGATCGCCCCAGTGTTAGCATGACGCGCAAATTGCTGATGCAACCCGACTGCCACCTCGTTATTTTTCCAGAAGGGGGATGTTCCTATCAAAATGATACGGTCATGCCGTTCCGTGTTGGAGCCATTCAGATTGCATTTCAAGCTCTTAGCAAGCTTCATCGTCAAAACCAAACGATTTCTGACTTGCATGTCGTGCCACTGAGCATTAAATACCGCTACACCCAAAATATGGTGCCCATTATCGATCAAACTCTGAAAAAACTTGAACACGAATTAAAGCTCAGTCCAGAAAGCAAGGCCACGCTGTATCAGCGACTCCGAGCTGTAGCGGAGCGTCTAGTCGATCGACTAGAGCACCGACACGAACTGCCCCCTCTAGGAGACTCGTCGCGATCGCTCAATGAGAGGATTACACGGTTGCGAGCCTATTGGATCAATGGATGCGAAACTCGTCTTGGCATCACATCCAAACAGAATCAGCCCATACGAGAACGGGTGTATAAAGTCCAGTCAGTACTTGAAGAACGCGCTGAAACAATCGCAGCACAAAACTTTGGAACCTATGATTCCATTCATCAAATCGCGACCAACTTGCTCAATTTTGATGCCCTCTACGATGGATACGTCGCTGCATCACCCACACCAGAAAGATTTTTAGACACCTTGATTCGTCTGGAGCGCTATGTGTTTCGCATCAATTATCCGCCCCCAAAAGCTCATCGACAGGTGGTCATACGGGTGGGAGAACCCGTCAATCTTCGACAACACTACGACGCCTATGTGGGCGATCGCACGCAGACCATACAGCAGGTCACTCAACTCATTCAAAACACTGTTCAAGCCAATCTTGATGGGTTGGCAGTCAACAATCAACAGTACCTCCCACAGCTCTGAGCATCGGCAGGCTTGCATTTTAATGGGATTGTGGGGCGCTGAGCGCCCCACAATCCCATTAAATTTTTCACGGCTTACGTTATCAGCCCATCAGAATATGATGGGCATCGGCAGATCAAAGAGCATGCCTCAATCACTCATTTATTCGTAGCGAATCTGAGAAGTGTTCCAAATCGTCTGCATTGATTATGGATGTTGGGTTATAGGCATAACCTACCAAAGAAAAAAGACGATATTGGAACCTTGTCCTGATGAAGCACGTCTTTAAATTGTGAGTCTCTATGTGACGATTTTCATGCCGTGTAACTCAGCGCTCTAGCAAAATCGGCAGTGCTCTAGCAAAATCGCCCGAAACTGATCCAAGAGCCTCATCCCTGATCTAGTTAATCGAGTTAGAGACTGTCATCCTGAACAATGGAAAAGCCATAATCAGCTTTTTCCAATACAGATTGTGGTGCAGAATTAATTTATAACTATTACTAGTTGAATTCATTAGAACCATCATTGCATCACCTCTGGAGCGGATTAATATCACAGGCAATATGCGTAAACATGCGTAAAATCTGTGAATGAAGTCGCTCATCTGTATGGCAACACTAAGTGAACTCATATTGTTGGATGCGTCTATTTCAGATTCATTCGTCGATCGCGTTCAATCCAGTTTCTGGAAAACCATGCACTGGCTATGAAGCGTACCCATAGAGTTCTCTAGCCCCTGGGAGATGACTATGAAAGCAACAACCATCAAATCACCGCCATCTGTCGTTCAAAACCCACTTGAATGCCCAGAATGCGGTAAACACACGATAACCGAATTAAGTCCGAAACTTTATCAATGCATTAACTGCAACTTTAAGCGCGACCTGGCTTACAAACCCAAAAAGAAGGAGGATAATTCCATGCCAATTGTGGCTATCATCGGAACTATTCTACTTATGCTTGTTCTTTAGTACTTACAAATCATTTGCATTTACTGGAGAACTCTTGGTCTAAAGCCGTCATGACTTAAAAACTAGATGTGAGCGGTTCGGATTCGCTGCCCAAAATCATATCGTCAGGGTGCGACGATCGACAGGGTGCAAATCAGAAACATCAATATTTAATTCACGCAGCAAATGCGATCGCCCACACTTAAACATCCAGAACCCGTTAGAACATGTATTTGTTCTGGCGGGTTTATGGTTCAATCACGTCTTACCCTCTTGTCCTTGGACAGGAGAGCCAAAGCATACGATTCCAGGAGTTTCATAGCGTAAACGCTAGAAGCTCCCAGCCATTGCATTTAGAAAGTCGACGTCAAAGTAATGGTATCGATCAGCAGGAGGGAACAGCGGAAGCAATGCCCTAGCACATAGAGAAGCAGTATCATGTATTTGCTCCTCAGAACATTGCTAACACGCTGTTCAACCAACCTACGTCCGCGTTAAGGAAGCGACCAGCGGCCTTATGGTTTCTAGGACGGACGAGGCACCAGAAGGTTCCATCCCAAAGCCTAAAAAACAACAAAAGCCGATCGAATAGTACTCGATCGGCTTTTGTTGTTTCGCGCAGTCAGCCTGGTTACACAACCGAAATTATCTTGGATAAAGGTACCGCTGGTATAAAAGTATCGCCATGCTAAACCTCTATCCCAGCTGTGAATTTAAGACGCAACAACACTCGATGCCGCTCTCAACATATTCTGAGGCCGCAACGCATCTACGGCAGCAGTCGGCTCATAGCCACAATGCACCATACAATCTGCGCACTTGGGATTGCCGCTAGCACGACCATATTTGCTCCAGTCTGTATTGTCTAGCAGTTCCTGGAAGGTCTCATAGTGACCTTCATTCAGGAGGTAACAAGGCTTTTGCCAACCCAAGACACTGTAGCTGGGACTTCCCCATGGCGTGCACTCGTAGTCCTTCTCACCGACAAGGAAATCCAAAAATAGGGGGTTATGGTTGAAGTTCCACTTCTTCTTGCCAGTCATGAGCGGAGATAGAATTTCGCGGAACAGCGCACGGGTCTGTTCACGCTTAAGGAAATGATCTTGATCCGGGGCCCACTCATAGCTGTAGCCCGGAGAAATCATCATCCCATCCGTACCCAACTCATCGGTTACAAAGTCGAAGAACTCCTGCACTTCTTTGGGGTCTGCACCTTCAAAGATGGTGGTGTTTGTGGTGACTCGAAAACCTTTGGCTTTGGCTGCACGAATAGCCTTGACTGCCGTGTCGAAAACGCCATCGCGATCAACACATTTGTCGTGTTCCTCTTTCAGTCCATCGAGGTGAACACTGAACGTGAGGTACTCAGACGGCTCAAATTTATGAAGGCTCTTTTCAAGCAAGATTGCATTGGTGCAGAGGTAGATGTATTTCTTGCGTGCAACCAATCCCCGTACAATTTCATCGATTTGGGGATGGAGCAGGGGCTCTCCTCCAGGAATAGAGACAACGGGCACACCACATTCATCAACCGCTTTAAAACAGTCTTCTGGAGAAAGATTTTGCTTGAGAATTTCTTTTGGATGCTGAATCTTGCCACACCCTGTACAGGCCAGATTACAACGGAACAGAGGCTCTAGCATGAGCACTAAGGGGAACTTTTTGCGTCCTTTGAGCCGTTGGGTGACGATATATTTACCAACGTTCAAAGCTTGCATGAGTTGAACAGCCATAAGTATCGGTACTCCTCACATAATTCTGCGCAGATTGGGTAACGGGATGACTTGATTTAAATCGAATCGTGGATCGATCCGAATCCGAGTGGAGTTGTCTTAAATCTCTTCTTGCAAGGCTACTGCTCATACATGAGAGACGAGTGATTGAGCCCGGAAAGACCTTAGTCTCCTCTAAACCCGTTCATGGGCGGTACTCATTCATGGTCATCCAGGAACTTTCAGAAGTCTTGGTTCGTCATTTTCTAAAAGAACCTCTTGTGTCATCTAGCGATAATAGTAGTCGCTAAATAGACGAGGTGCTTTCGTTAGCGTTCAACACACTCAACACCTCATTATTCATGAGTTGCGAGCGTAAGCCCGAAAGATTTCCGAAGTAACCCTGAATAATAAGTAACTAACCGTCTCTACATCCAGGAGCAATCAAGTTCCTGGAAGGGTTTCGATCGTGTTAAGTTCTGCTAATTTAGCATATACACGTTCTGGCTATCAGTCAGAGCATCGCGACGACGAATTGAGATACCCACCTATATCTCATACACACAACACTGAGTTAGACAAGTATTGGAGCCCTGTTGAGCACACGACTTGGCAACGTTTACAGAAGAAATGAGGGTTTGGGGGGGGGGGGGGGGGCCCCCCCCACCCAAAATAGATGTTTGAAATGTTTGGGGTTTTGGCAGAAAGTGATAGAAGAATTA